>JAMCPX010000005.1 GCA_023382265.1 Deltaproteobacteria bacterium
TGATATTACTCCGCAAGAGATTCATGAGATAATTCAGAATCATCTTGAAGATATTACCGTATTTCTTCAAGCAATAAGAGAGCTCCTTAAACACCCTGAAAAATTCAATCTGTCGCTTGAATAGCAGTATAGGCATGAAGTATGGTACAAAAACTGTAAAACTATTATTGGCATGTGCAGTTGTTTTTGCTATTAGCTATTTTTATCTTTTATATTACCGTAACGCTTTCTACGACCTGACCGCCGACGAAGGGTACATCATTTATGGAGCCAAGAGGGTACTGGACGGGCAGATCCTCTATAAAGATTTCTTTCAATTCTATCCTCCCGGTGATTTCTACTTACTTGCCTTTGTGTTTAAGCTCTTCGGATACAGCTTTATCATGGCCAGGGAAACTGCGGTTGTAATAGACAGCCTGATCAATACACTGCTATTTTATTTCAGCTATAAAGCGATACGATCATGGTATGCAATCCTGCCACCCCTTTTTTTTCTCATTCTTGGGTATCCGAATTGGATGCAGTACAGCCATTATTGGTCAAGCATGCTGTTTTTATTTATATCCCTTGCCTTTTTCCTGATTTATCTTGAACAAAAGAAGAGCATTTATATTTTCTCGACCGGTATCTTTACAGGTATAACGGGTCTGTTCCTTCAGACGCCTGCCGCGTATGTATCTTTACTGCTGCTCTTCCTTTTAATTTCTGAAGGAAGACAGGGATTGCTGAGAAAGGTCTTGTTCTATGTGGCCGGCATCGGTATTCCCTTGATCATCGCCTTTGGATTTATTGCATACCAGGGCGCCTTGCTTGATTTTATCAGCCAACAGTATTTCATGAGTAAAATATATCCGGAAGCAGTCACCTTTAATCCTATAGCGCTGTATTTCCGT
This sequence comes from Deltaproteobacteria bacterium, assembly GCA_023382265.1. Taxonomy (NCBI): domain Bacteria; kingdom Pseudomonadati; phylum Myxococcota; class Myxococcia; species Deltaproteobacteria bacterium. The sequence continues at coordinate 894 of JAMCPX010000005.1, forward strand.
CACTTTGGAAAGTACAGTGTCATATTTATGATCTATACCGGTATAGCAATCCTCTCCGGTGGTGCTTTAATCTTTTTTAAGAAGAAGCTCTCACATCCGGTAAAAATAATCTTTATAGGAAATATCGTTCTGTTTTTTACAAGCAGCAGCAGGATGGACTTTGACCATATACTGGTCAATTCAGCAATGGTATTCGTTGTGGTTTTGCTGCCTGTAAAATGGTTGTTGGACTATCTTAAACATAAGCATAATTGGGGATTTAAAGGCGCAATTATCGCATGGAACATTACTGCTGTTATACTTGTTCTCTGGGGTGTCATTTCCATGAAAACAAATATCCACAATATACATACAAGCGCCTATAACCTTAATTTTAATGGTACCAGTGTCTGGACATTCAATCAGAAAGAGGCATATAAAATAAAAGAGTTCTTTCCGGAGGCCAAAAAGATGCTTGGCGGAGACCAAAGCGTTTTTGTTTATCAGTATTGTCCCATTATCAATGTATTCATGCACTTGCATAATCCAGTGTATATAGATTGGATACCGGCTTTGACGGATATGCCTGATTACGGACCGTATGGGTTTGAGAGGGCCGTACAGGAGTTGATAAAAAAGAAGACCCAGTATATCATTTATTGCAACTGGCCGCAGGATTATATCGATGCCGTATTAAAAACGGAAGGGAAGTTGTATCATGTTAATGTACTCGATAAGTATATTGCATCAGCGTTTACCCCAATATTAAAAGTCAATGAATTGATCCTTTATAAAAAACATTCATGATGAATAATATGAGAGACCGTAAAAGGAAAGATACAGGAGAAACAAGCTCCATTGCCGGTGAATATGATTTGCCACCACGCATGAGATCAAAGGTGTTGTATGGCAGGATAAAACTATTGTCTGTAGTTACCATAGTCTTTATTGTCAGCTATTTTTATCTGTCATATTTTCGCAATCATTTTTACGCCTTACTTGCCGATGAAGGGTACATATTTTATGAAGCTAAGAGGATATTAGCAGGGCAGATTATATATAAAGATTTTTTTCAGCTACTTCCACCAGGAGACTTTTATTTACTTGCATTGATATTCAAGGTGTTTGGAACGAGTTACGCGGTTGGTATGGAAACTGCCGTGATAATGCAAAGTATGGTCAATACATTGCTCTTTTATCTCGGCTACAAGGCAATCAAATCATGGCATGCAATCTTATTACCCCTGTTCTTTCCTATACCCGGATTCTTGAATTTCATGCAGTACAGCCATTATTGGTCCAGCATGTTGTTTTTATTTATGTCTCTCGCTTTTTTTATGATTTATCTCGATCAGCATAAAAATATTTATCTATATTTAACAGGCATCTTTATAGGCATAACATGGCTGTTCCTTCCAACAACAGGTACGTATGCGGCTTTATTGTTTTCCGTAGTTTTCATTCTGGAGAAAAGGAAGGAAAAAGAATTCAACAAACAAATTGTTTCATTTCTCATAAGTATGAGCATTCCCTTGATTATTACATTTGGGTATCTCGCATTGCAAGGTGCTTTCTTTGATTTCATAAAGGAATACTTCTTCGGTATTTCTGTCTATTCAAAAGGATGCACCATAAACCCTATAAGTCTGTATTTCAGCGGCCGGGGGTATCCCCTTTACCCCTATAGCTTATTGTTTATATCCTTTATTGGTATGGCGGTAGTATCCGGTATTGCCTTAATCTTTTTCAGAGGGAGACTCTCAAACCCCGTAAAGGTGGTCTTGATGGGGGATATCATACAAGTTCTGTCCAGCAGCAGCAGGATGGATTTTGATCATATACTCATTAATTCAGCACTGTCATTGGTTATCATACTATTACTTGTAAAATGGGTATTCGAACATACAGAAGGCATATCTGAAGTATTACATCGGTTGCTTCGTTATCTCTTTAGCGGTGTTGCCCTGGCAGGTGCTGTCTTGTGCGTGCTCATTATGTACTCAAATATTATCAATAGGTATGAACATGCGTACACAATGGATATCAATGGCACTCATCTCTGGACATACAACAAACAACAAACCTGGGAAATAAATCAGTTCTTTCCAAAAGCAGAACATATCTTAAAAGGTAATAAAAATGTATTTGTATATCCGTATTGTCCTCTTGTATATGTTTTCTATCATTTCAATAACCCGACTTTCATGGATTTTATGTTTGCAAATCCTTTACTGTCCGCTATGCCTAATTATGGTCCTTACAGTTATAACAGGGTCGTACAAGAGTTGATAAAAGCAAACACACAATATATCATTTATTGCAACTTTCCGCAGGATTATATAAACTTCGAATTGGGGTTAGATCACATACACGAGCAAAAAAATGTGGTGGATGAATTTATCGGCTCTGAGTTCATACCGGTATTAAAGGTAAATCAATTAATCCTGTATAAAAAACGCTAATGTATTCTTTTCGGATAATTAGTAAACATGATTTTGTCCCTCTTTGGTAAAGAGGGGTAAAAGAGATATTTCAAAATATATTTAGAAAAAGAGCGAATGAAAATAATAAATCCATTGAGAAAACTTCATTTTAGAACAATTGGTGGTAGCGGTAGCACTCAACTCCCATCAACCCGGAAATCGATATATCACCGATTAAAATTGATAGCTTTCTCTAACGGGGTAAAATTATTGTTAGCATGTGTAGTTGTTCTTGCTGCCAGCTATTTTTATCTCTCCTATTTCCGTGATCACTTCTATAGGCTCTATGCTGACGAAGGATACATCATTTACGGTGCCAAGCGAATATTGAACGGCCAGATTTTGTATAAAGATTTTTTTCAGTTTTACCCGCCGGGTGATTTTTACTTGCTTGCCTTAATATTTAAGTTGTTTGGATATGGTTTTACGGTTGCCAGAGAAACTACCATAGTAATACAAAGTCTCATTACTACATTGCTATTTTATCTTGGTTATAAGGCAATAAAATCATGGCATGCAATCTTATTGTCTTTCTTTGTCGTACGGGTCGGGTTTTTGAATTTTATGCAATACAGCCATTATTGGTCGAGCATGCTATTTTTATTTATAGCCCTTGCCTTTTTCCTTTATTATCTGGAACAAAATAAAAACACCTTCCTTTATTTAACTGGTTTCTTTATTGGTATAACCGGACTGTTTCTCCAGACAACTGGCGCGTATGCTGCCGTATTATTTATTCTAGTAGTGATACTTGAGAAAAGAAAAGAAGAAGGTTTATTCAAAAGGCTCTTTATGTTTCTGATGAGTATCAGCATCCCATTGATTATTGCATTTGGATATATTGCATATCAAGGAGCGATCATTGATTTTATTAAAGAGCAGTATTTTATGAGCAAGGTATATGGAGTTGGAGGAACGTTAAATCCCATAGCAGTATATTTTAATGATATTGGGCCTGAGAGCATCGGGTTTTTATTATACACTGCTACAGCAATTATATGCGGTAGTATCTTAATATTATTTAGAAATAGGCTCTCAAATCCGGTAAAAATAATTTTCATGGGTGATATAATATTATTTTTAAACAGTATCACCAGAATGGACTATCTCCACATACTCATAAATTCGGCGATGTGGTTTGTTGTTGCAGTACTTTTTGTAAAATGGCTGATTGAAAATACAAAACGGATATCAGCTATTTTATATAAGTTTTTATATTATGCTTTTGGAACTGCTTCTGTTTTATTCATAGTCTGGCGTATTGTAGTTATACAATCGGAAATTATGCATATCTATCAATATTCATATAAGATGAATATTGATGGCACTCATTTATGGACATTCAATACAAAACAAGCTTATGACATAAACGAATTTTTCCCACAGGTGGAAAAAATATTACATGGTGATAAGAATGTATTTGTCTATCCTTATTGCCCACTTATTTATGTCTTATTCGATTATAAAAATCCAACTTTTACAGATTTAATACCAACATTTATGAATGTTCCTGATTATGGAGAGTACAGTTTCAATAAAATAAAAAATGATATTAGGAGAAACGAAACAAATTATATCATTTACTGTAACTTGCCTAAAGATTATATAAATAGGGTGTTAGCATTAGAAAAGAAACATTACCATATAGACGTGCTTGATAAATATTTCACTGCTCATTATATTCCGGAATTAAGAGTGAACAACTTAATTCTCTATAAAAAACATTAACCAGCTCGTAAGATTATTTATTGAAAAGAGCATATGAAAAAATATCAAAGGCTGCATGACCTTTCCTAAATAATTCGGTTAATGAAGATACCTTACGAAGCTGTTTCCATATATAGGACGGACGCAGATAAAACCGTTTATTCGCAAGCTTTAAAAGATTAATAGCTTCCTCGTATGATAAAGGGTTTTCCCAGTAAGCCTTCAGATTATGCTTGCCTGGATGAACTGCGAAATCCATATAAAAGTCATGAATTATACCATTTTTTATAGCATTAGTGTAAAGTTCAGTGCCAGGTAAAAGAACCATATACATAAATTGTGCATAATCAGGGTCCAGTTCTATAGCGAAATCTATTGTTCTCAATGATACTTCCTTTGCTCGTCCTGGAATGGCAAGTATAAAATAAGTAACCACTTCTATGCCTGCATCTTTGGTAAGTTTGACAGAATTGCGGACCATCTTAGTAGTAATGCCTTTCCTTAAATATTTTAATGTTTCATCGTCGCCAGCTTCAACTCCAAAATTAATTCTGCGGCATCCTGCACGATATAATAATTGAAGTATTTCTGGATTAATCTTATCAGCCCTTGCCCGAATGCCAAAGCGTATTGGTATACCACGGGTAATAATTCCTTCACATATAGATCGTACTCTTTCCTCGCTGAAATTAAAATTATCGTCATAAAAGTTAATTTCTTTGTATCCCATGTTCGCACATTCTGATATTTCCATTATAATATTTTCCGGGGATCGTGATCTAATTGAGCGAAAGGGAACATCACAAAAGGTACATTTAAATCTGCAACCGCGGCTTGATATCATTGTTGTAGAAAATGCATTTGTATCAGAAACAAATTTATAAGCCTCCAACGGGGCAAGCTTACGCGCAGGGAAGGGCAATGCATCGAGGTTTTCAATCAATGACCTTGGTGGTGTAACTATTAGAGTACCATTGTTGTTAAGATATGTACCTCGAACGTTTTTAAGAGGCATACCATTTGCAATAACTTCAACGAGTTCTGTCATTACTATCTCACCTTCTCCTGGAACAACGGCATCTATATAAGGCAACATAGCTGTTTGAGCTGGATATATATATGCGTGTGGGCCTCCTAATACCACAAAAGTATTCTGGTTTATTAATTTAGTCCTTCGTGCCACTTCAAGAGTATCAAGTAAGTTAAGCGTATATGCACTTATACCAACAACATCAGGCATGTATGCTCTGATTTCTTGTTCAATAGCATCATAAGAAAGATCATATAATTGAGCATCAAGTATTTTTACATCGTGATCGGTATGAGCCAGCAGATAGGATGCAATATACAATAAACCTAATGAAGGTAATCGAGTAGTTGAGTCAGCATGTCGCATATACTTGGGCGCATCTACAAACAGCATCTGCCAATCTGTTGGATTTATTAGTAATACCTTCATTGTATATAGTTTAATTGGTTTTAATAGACAGTGTCAATATAGAATATCATTCAATAAAATTGCCCTTGCAAAAAGATAATTATTAACTATATGATATTTATATGAGAATCCTATTGATAAAAAGCGGAAACACAGGAGCCCGTGCTACAGGCATTACTCCTCCCCTTGGATTGATGTATATAGCCTCTTATGCAAGGACATACAGAAATGATGATGTAAGGATCTTTGATATAAGGTTTCATAAGCAATATCTTGATGATATAGAAAATATTATATCCAGCTATAAACCCGATATTGTCGGTATAAGTGCATTGACCCTTGAGGCACCTGCTATGTTCCAAATTGCGCAGCTTATTAAGACAATTGATAAAAGTTTGCCTGTTATTGCCGGTGGACCCCATACCAGTTCTGTTCCTGAAGAGGTAATACAAAATAATAATATAGATATAGCTGTCATAGGTGAAGGAGAGATCACATTTAAGGAAATTCTTGATGCTTTTGAGGGAGATAAGGCATTAAGGAATATCGATGGTATTTGTTTCAGAGCAGACAATGAAACAGTAATTTCAAGATTGAAAATGAATCTTCCACAGATGCAAAACCTTAGACAGCGCTCAATAGCTGTTGATACTATAACAATGGATGAAGTGACTACTGTGGTAAGGACAAGCGGCAGACAATATCTTCAGGAGCTCGATTCATTACCTTTTCCTGCATGGGACCTTATTGAAATAAAAAGCTATGCAAAGCATGGAAGTATGAGTAATGTAGGGATGCGTCCATATATGGTTGTTTTCACATCCCGGGGCTGTCCGTTCCATTGCACATACTGCCACAATATCTTCGGAAAACGATTCAGGGCAAGGTCTGTCAGTAATGTGATTAAAGAAATGGAGATATTACTAGGCGTATATAATATCAATGACTTCGAAATTATAGATGATATATCAAACTTTGACAAAGAAAGATTAAAGACAATCTGCAATGAGATTATAGATAAGAACTTGAAAGTCCGATTGTCATTTCCCAATGGTGTACGGACAGATCTGCTGGATGAAGAAACCATTCATCTCCTAAAAAGAGCAGGGACGGCAGAAATAAGTATAGCAGTGGAAACGGCTTCATTAAGACTGCAAAAACTTATTAAGAAAAATCTTAATCTTGAAAAGGTAAGAAAGATAATAGATATAGCAGCCCGTGAGCGTATCTTTTTGAGAGGGTTTTTTATGATTGGATTTCCAACTGAAACTGAGGACGAATTGAGAGCAACGATAGATTTTGCCTGTAAATCAAAGTTGCATATTGCATTCTTTTTTGTTTTAAATCCATTTAAAGGTACAGAAATTATTGATCAGATACGGAGCGCCGGTAAGCAATTACCGGATATTAATCTTGAGAGTTTTGATTATATGGCAAACCCCTTTAATCCAAGTGCCGTAAATGATAAAAAATTTCACCGGTTGTATGTGCGGGCTTATATAAGGTTTTATTCAAATCCTATAAGGATACTAAGAATATTAAGAGATAAACCCATGTACAACGACTTATTTATAAGGTTCTTAAATTTGTTTAGAAATTACATTCCTGCGCCTTCAGGCAATAAAAAGTTAAAAGCCAGAGATAAAGATGTTTAAGATCTTACTTGTCAAAAGTACCACTGCTTATTCTAAACACACGGGTACACCGCCCCCGCTTGGCATTATGTACTTAGCTTCATATTTAAGCGAAAAAACCCAATATGCGGTGAGGTTGTTTGATGCCAGAATGTATAAGGAACCTGTCAAAGAGTTTTATAAATTGATGTCAGCATATCAGCCTGATATAATAGGAATAAGTGCCTTAACGCTTGAAGCTGCTTATCTGCACACTATTAGTCACATTGCGAAATCCATTGACAGTCATGTTAAAATTGTAGCCGGAGGGCCATACCCAACATCAACACCAGCCAAACTGATGAACGATAAGAACATAGATGTTGGTGTTATAGGCGAAGGGGAGGTTACATTCAAGGAGCTTCTGGATACGTACGAATACGACGGCGACCTGCATAACATCAGGGGTATAGTTTTTAAATCTTACGATGGAATTATTTCAACACCTGCAAGACCATACATAGAAATGCTTGATAGCCTGCCATACCCTGCGTGGAATTTAATAGATTTAGACGCATATTTCAGGAGAAGGGGCATGAGTACTATAGGGATAAGGCGGTACATGACGATCTTTACATCTCGTGGCTGTCCATTCCATTGTACGTATTGTCACAACATCATGGGTAAAAAATTCAGGGCACGGTCGGTTGACAATGTACTCGAGGAAATGAGAATATTGAGAGAGAAATACGATATCAAAGACTTTGAGATCATAGATGATATTTCAAATTTCGATAGAGAACGGTTCAAACAGATTCTACGCGGCATAGTCGGCAGGGAATGGGGCGTTACCTTATCATTCCCGAATGGTGTAAGGACGGATATGCTTGATGAAGAGATTATTCATCTTATGAAAAAAGCAGGAACCTCGGAGCTTTCCGTTGCCATAGAAACAGCCTCCTCAAGGCTTCAGAAGCTGGTGAAAAAAAACTTACACTTAGAAAAGATAAAACGGATGATAGAAATAGCAGTGAAGGACGGTATCTTTGTACGAGGGTTCTTTATGCTCGGTTTTCCCACAGAGACGGAAGAAGAATTAAAAGCGACCATAGATTTTGCTTGCGGGTCTCAATTACACGGTGCAATTTTCTTCAAGGTTAACCCATTTGGTGGTACTGAGCTTTATAAGCAAGCGTATGAAACAGGCAAGCTGCCCGCAGACACGCACACATCCAATTTTGATTACTACGCCACATCTTTTAACCTCAGCGATCTTTCAAACGCAAAATTTAATCGCCTTTATACGAAGGCATATCTAAGGTTTTATTTCTCTCCAAGAAGGATCATTAGTATTCTGAGAGCAAAAAAAATATGGAACGATCTGTTCTTACTTGGTCTCAGAGTCATAGAGATATCATTCATAGGAATATTTAAAAAGAACAAACAATTGGAACCTGTTGATATCAATATTGTTTATCCTGCTCATAAGAGAATGAAAGAGAACATATTCTATCTCAAGGATAAAGAAAAGAAGAGAAATACCTTATAGAAGGGTGCTCCCAAAAGAAGTTTTCTTGAAGCAATTCATACTAATCCGCTGAGAAATCTATGAATGCTCATAATTTTGTATATTTTCTTCAACGGGTGAATGGAGTTCCTGAAAAGGGACGGTAGATGAGTTGTCCGTACCAAGCAATTCTGCAATTGATAAAGGATGGGGTCTATAATGACGATAGCGGCCAAGCAAAGAGCCACAGCTCTTTCTATACATGTCAAGTCTGGAACTCCCTGTTACAAGGATATTGAACCGTTCTTTATGTTTATCGAATTCTTATTTTTAATAGTTTTTCCAGTTTTTATATTTATGGATTTCATCAAAAATAAAAAGCAGTCAGTCCGGTTTTAAAATGCCGTTTAGAATCGTTATTATTATCCGAATTGTTGTGAAATGTCAGGCTTTGTCGCAAGCAGATAAAGATTCTTGCCGAAGGATTTCTTGAAAAAGCGGTCGAAGATTATACTGACAGGGAATACATATTTATCGTAAGCTGTTAAAGCCGTTGGATTCAGGTCTCCCCGTTTGTTCCCGATTAACTTATAGAGTACGGTGGCTAAAAAACCAAGACTATCAACATAATTGGCTTTATTAACCACAAACCCTGCTTCTTTTAATTTAGGTTCCAATTCTCCCATTGTATATCTGCGGAAATGTCCCACTTTTTTATCCATGCTGCTATATAAGGTCTGAAAGGCAGGCACATAAATCAAAATGCTCCCTCCGGAACGCAGTTTGCTGTAGAGCTTTTTTATTATTAAAGAATCCTCTTCAGCATGCTCCAGTACATTGAATGAGTAAACATAATCCACACTTTCATTTTCGATATCATCCAAGGTTTGCACAACAGAAAGATGTTTGTTTTTTAAAATATCACCCATTGCTTGATCCGGCTCCACGCAGAGTATTTTATAATCTTCTTGAGAAAGAAAATCTGCAAAGGTTCCGATTCCTGCGCCAAAATCAAGTATAACAGCGTCTTTATTTTTTAAAAATGAATGTACTAATCTCAATAAATATTTATTATAATTTACTGCGATTTGCATGACCTCAAGATTATATTGCCCGCTATGCATGATGTTTCCTTTGCTGTACGAAATGTGTTTTATATACTCTGTGAAATATACCAAAAATGCCGTCTGTTAAAAACTGAGAGGAGATCATACATACAAGAGATATTTCTCAAATTCAGTAATATTCTTATTAAAGAATGCCTTTACAGAATTCCATTTCCACGCATTTCCTTTGCGCATGATAATTGACGGCGCAATCTTGCGCAAATTATTTATCGCGTGTTTTGATAAGAGTTGTATAAACAAGTTATTTCTTCTTGTGGAAGATGAAAATAAATAGCCCAGAAATTGGCTGTTAAAGGAAGCAATTCTTTACTCATTTTTACCACTTTTATGATTTCATCATTAGAATATATGGAGCGTAGTATCTTAAGATCTTCTGGAGAACCGAAATTCAAAATCCTTGCTATAATATAATTTTTATTTTCGAGAATCTTTATTTTGTCGGCATCCCAAAAAAGTGCTGAATTGAAAATATGTTTTGGATCTCTTATTCTTATTTTGATTGCCATATAATTTATATACTATAATTGGCATCGCAAATCAATAATCAGTTGATAAAAAACGGCTTCATTAATTATACGGTGGGGTGGACATGTATATCCGCGTCTCTCAATCGAAAGGCTTATTTTGTAGATACGCGATCATTTTATTCTCGATGCGGCCTTTTGTTACGGTGTCCAGTATAATGCCGGTCATAAAGCTTAAGAAAGCTATCAGCATTATACCCATAGATAAAACAGCGGTTGGCAATTTAGGTACCAAGCCGGTTTCAATAAAATGATATATGACCGGTATTCCAAGAGACAGGGATATAATGACCAATAAAAAGCCTATTAAAGAAAAAAATGGAAGGGGCTTTTCATGGCGGAACAACGAGATAATCAATTTCAGTATTTTAAACCCATCAAAGATAGTTCTCAATTTACTTTCAGAACCGGGAGACCGCGCGTAGTAATTGCCTTCTCTGTGGCCAATGGGTATTTGAAGCTGCAAAGCATGGATGGCTATTTCTGTTTCAATATCGAATCCCATAGATTGGATGGGAAAAGATTTTACAAAACGTCTGGATAAAACCTTATAGCCGGAAAGCATATCCTGAATATAGTTACCGAAGATTGTGTTGACTGCTTTTGAAAGCAGTTTACTGCCTAAAACATGCCCGGGTCTGTATGATTGCGATTCAGTGCCTATTCGGATGCAATTAACCAATTCATAGTGTGACTCTATAGCTAATTGCAGCATTGATGCTGCTAAACCTGCATCGTAGGTGTCATCGCCGTCTGTCATAATATAAAAATCGGCTTCGATATCACGGAACATGCTTCTCATTACATTGCCCTTGCCTTGCCGTTTTTCGTAGCGTACAATGGCGCCGGCTGCCCGTGCAATCTCGGCGGTATGATCTGTGGAATTATTGTCGTAGACATAAACAACAGCATCCGGCAGGGATGATTGAAAGTTGTGAATTACTTTTGTAATGGTAGCTTCTTCATTATAGCAAGGGATCAATACTGCTATTCGAGGCTGGCTTATTTCTTTCTTATCAATATTGTTCATAAGCACCTCCCTTAATATTTAGTAATTGTTCTATTCGCTTACAAAGTACACTTATACCATGTGTCTGTAATTTATGTCTATTATAAAACATAATTACATCTTTTTAGCTAATACAAGTAATTTATAAAAAGGATTAACGGGGATATTGAATTTTAATTTCGGAATACGATTCAAATCCAATTTATTGCTTATTCCCGCATTAACCAGGAGATGGGAAATAAAAGAGGGCAAGGATTGTTTTTTACTTATATATTTTGTGGCGAGTATTGTAAAGCCCGTTTGTTTCAGAATATGCGAAATTGTAGTTTTTGAGAAGAACACAAGATGTTCAGGCAGCCGCTGGATCTCTTCCCACTTACTTTTAACAATTCTTGCTGCAAGCGCATCAATGTTCGGTGTGATGATAGCAAGTATGCCGTTCTCTTTCAGGATCCTGTTTATTTCAGTCAGTTCTTCTTTTGGATTCTGCAAATGTTCTATTGTGTCAAACATCGTGATAAGATTGAATGTTCCTGAGCCGAAATTAAAATCCAGAAGGTCGCCCTTTTCGACATCAAGCTTTATTGTATTCATGCAGTAATCAACTGCATATGATGAAATATCTATACCTTTGACAGGGGTAAACCCCCTCTCCTTAGCCAACTCAAGGAATAGGCCGGGTCCGCAGCCAATATCAAGCAATGGACCCATATCCGTATACTTCTGTATGCGTTCAATGACTTTATCGAACTTATCCCTGATGTTTTGTTTATCGCCAATATAGTCGTCATACCCGAAATATTTGTTCTTATCTAAGTGATACCACGCAGGGTTATGGAAATAAATTTCCGTATAAAGTTCAACTAATTCTTTTTTAGAAATCTCGTCTTTTACGAAAACAAAGCCGCAATCTTTACATCTTACGACATTATAACCTTTTACCTTATAAAGATCCTGGATATTCAGGCTTTCGCACAAAGAACACTTGGTTAGCATTCTTGTTTTCTTAATAGAGAAATGGAAGAAGTGCAATATAAAAATCAGGAATCGATAACCAACTGGCCGGCACTACACTTCCTGAAAAAAGTGTAGAATCATGTAATAGTGCTTAGATCTGTTAAGCAGATAAATATGGTGCCTCCCTTTCCCCTCTTGTGTTATCAATGATAACTATGCTATTTTAGAGAGCGCGTAATCTGAATGAAAATACAAAACCAGAAAACATTACCATGAAAACATTGCCATGAAAGTACTATTGGTTAACCCGAAGCTCAGGCTTGATAATATACTGCCTGTCCTCGGATTGGGATATCTTGCCAATGCAATCAAAGATAAATATGAGGTGAAGATCCTTGATTGCATGAAGGAAGATTTTACCCTTGATGATTATGCGCGTTACCTTAAGGATTACAAACCCGATGTGGTCGGTATTCAGTGTTTTACTTATGATATTTATATCGTAGCTGATTATCTCAAACAAACAAGGCGGATTTTGCCCGATGCCATTACCATGATCGGCGGTCCTCATCCGACAGCAATGCCTGAAGAAAGTATGGGCTTTTTTGGTATCACACTTGACTATGCCTTCAGGTCTGAGGCAGAGGAAGGTTTACCGGAGCTTCTTAAACTTATAGCGTCGAAAAGCGTTATAAATGACAACTTATCAAGGGTTAAAAACCTGATATGGAGGAATGGAGATCAAATTGTAGTTAATCCTATTACCTATATTCCTGATATCAGCAAACTTGGTATGCCTGCATGGGAGCTTATGCCTCCCGGCACTTATCCAAAGTCTCCTTTTTCTGCATTTTATAAAAAATTGCCATGATACTTACACCTTA
>JAMCPX010000006.1 GCA_023382265.1 Deltaproteobacteria bacterium
GGCGCAGAATTGATTTTATGAAGTCATATTTTAAGAGGGAGGTGAATTTGAGCGATTTACCGGCAAAGGACACAGGAAATAGGACGGAAGCTACTATGACAATTTCAACTAAAAACTTGACATGCTCGAATTATCAATTTGTAAATTTCCTCCATTATCTGCTCTCAAAATAACGCAATTAGCGATAACTGCGTTCTTTAGTACCATTTTTGAATTATCAGTACTTATAATCTGACAATTTCTACCAATCTTTGTGCCAAAATTGATGGACAACGTCGGATATTTTATTTTGAGATGTAACACTCTCATTATAGACACAAACCTTGAAACAAAGTCAAAAGACTTTCTATATACTTTCCTAAAAGGAATAAGAAAAAATGTTATTTTGGTATTCGACATATTATATCAAAATGAACATTCTTGAAATTATAATCTTTTGTAATCTCTTGGCCTGTATCTGCTTTAATTATGAAGTAGCCAAAAGTACTGATAAATTCTATCAGTTCCTTTACCGAGATGCCCTGTCTCTGTAAGTGGTTATCATCAACTTCAATAAATAATTTTGGTTTATATTTTTTAATTGATTCTTTAGCTCCATTCAAAACATTAAACTCGTATCCTTCAACATCTATTTTTATAAGATCAATTTTGGATATTTGATTCTCCATCACAAAACTGTCAAGCATGTTCATAGCAACTTTAGTTCCTCCATCGGATGAATTTATTGATGTTAGATAAGCTCCTCCCATATTTCTACCGTAGGGAACAATTAAGATTTTTTCTTTTGATTCGTTTCCAAGCGCCATATTGAACACTTTAATATTAGAAAAATCATTCAGACTAATATTTTTCATACATTTATTGTAGGTAATTGGATTAGGTTCAAAACCAAAAACATTCAACTTCAGACCTTAAAAATTAATGTAAAATGACGGTATCAAGATATGCTTTTACTATTTTATCTTGCTCGAAATCCATTACTCTTGAACTTAATCGTGAAGCATAATCAGCTCTCAGTTGATCATTGCTTAACATTGTTACCATTGCATCAGCAAATATTGATTCTTCTCTTGTTATAGATTCATTTACGTTATATCTTCTCGTATCCATAACGGGGACAAGTAGACCATATTGTGCATATTCCATATTCCTCGTTTCAAAAAATGGATCCGTATTTGGTGCGAGTATTTCTCTAGGACCGGACCTACAATCAGTTGAAATAACAGGCGTTCCACATATCATTGCCTCTACCAGTACATTTGGAAAACCTTCCCATAAAGATGACAATACAAATATTTTTGCTTTGGATACGAACTTGAAAGGATTCTTCTGGAAACCAAGGAAATGAATATCTTTCTCAAATCCTGTATCTTTTGAGAGTTGCTTCAAATATCCTTCCAAATTACCTTGGCCAATTATTACAAGTTTTGCGTCTTTTATTGTCTCTTTAATTTTTACAAATGAGCGTATAAGATGCCACTGTGCTTTTGGTGTAAAAAGATTACCTACATTTATAACAACGGATACTTTAAATATTTCATTATATTCCGGATCAAGTGGTTCCTGCGATAAAGTCTTTATTGTTTTTATATCATAGAGATTATATATAACCTTTATTTTATCTGCAGAAATATTAAAATTCTTTATAAGATCACTTTTTATCCCATTAGAATTACAGATTATAGTATTTGAGAAATTAAGAGATCTGTGAAGCAAATATTTTATTCTTGGCAGGACTCCATTCCGATTATAAGCTTTGCTCAAGACCGTTCGCACATTTGTAATTGTATAATGAGGATAGACGATCTTTAACATTATATTTATAATATTAGCCCGCTGGAGAAAACTTACTATTATTTTGATTCTGTGTTTTTTTAAATATTTTAAAAGTCTGTATACCTGCATTGGCATATAGAGATATTTCATTCGACGAAAATTATTCTTACCATGCCACGACGACAATGTATGAATTATAATTGTATCAGGAATATCGTACATGGTTCCGTGTTCTAATTTAAGCAAATGTACTTCTAACCCGTATTTTCCAAGCTCATGACTAATTAATTATGAGCGCACTCCGTTCAGCCCCGCCTCCAAGAAGCGACGGCAACACTATTGCTATCTTCTCTCTATCATGAGATTGATTATTCATCCTTGATTTATGCTTCCTTCATTATGGTTTCTATAACTTCATCCCATTGCTTTGCGATGCTCTCTATTTTAAAGTCTAAAATTCTTTTTTTTGCAAGCCCTATATATTTTTTTTTAAATTTTTCATCTTTTAATGATTGTATGATTACCCCAGCCCATGTTTCTTCTTCCGGCGTGAAGCGGCTATCAATGATGTTTATCTTATTATCACATACAGGCATCAGAACGCCATAGAGCGCATATTCCGGTTTATTGGTTTGATACAAAGGCTCCGTATCAGGAGCCAGGATTTCCCGTGGCCCTGATATACAATCCGAAGAGATGATGGGACTGCCGCATGCCATTGCCTCGACCAGCACATTCGGAAAACCCTCCCATAATGAAGGAAATGCCAATACATATGCCTTTGCCATAAACATAAACGGGTTCTTCTGAAATCCGGGGAAGTAAATATCATAACTATCTGAAGGCTCTCCACCTGTCCAGGTACTCCAGACCTTTAAACCAAGGGCATGGGAGAGATCAAGAAGATTATCCTTTAATTCTCCATCTCCTACAAACATCAGTTTCGCATCAGGTATCGTATCTTTTACTTTTTTAAAAGCCTTTATCAGATGCCATTGCCCCTTTGCTTTTGTCAACCTTCCTACATTGATGATCACGGGTTTTTTAAAGATTCCATCGAATTTACCGGTGCTTTCCTTTGAGAGTGCTTCTACGGATAGGGTGTCGACTGGATTATAAATGACCCTTACCTTTTTCTTTTGTACGTTGAAATCCTTCATTAAACTATCGGCGATAACTGCAGACACACAGACTATCATATTTGCTCTTTTATATAGCTGTCTCATAAGAAGCTTATAAACGAGCGCATCTAAATTCCTTGTTCCCTTACTCACGGCTTTGAAAGAACGTGTGCTGATAATGGTCTTGTCCTTACCGGCTGTCAGGATGTTGACAACGTTTGCGCTTTCCATAACGCTGATAGAAACATCGATATTTTCTTCTTTTTTTACTTTTTTAATCCTTGATTTCCTGGAAATCAATTTATAGAACTTATCAATGATGTTGGATGCCGGAGGGCTATCGATGGTTATCAGCTTTCCACCGTAAGGGTAAACGATCCGGTTTTCATACAGTATGTTTACAATATCCCCTTTGTTACTTAAGGAAAGACTCAGGTTCGAAGCAAACCTTTCAGCCCCACCTCCTGCGAAAGTAGGAATTATAATGGCTATTTTTTTGTGCTTTTTCAATTCTTGATTATTTAACATTTTAAATCTATACTATAAATATTATTGTATCTGAGAATACTTTCACAGTAAATGTCAAATCCTATCTATGTTTATTACAATTGACTAAACCACGTACATTATTATAAGTTTGTTGATGGAGTCATAGTATATTGATTAACTATAATAATCAAAGGAAAAATATCCCGCGTTATGAGGGATGTCATGGTTGTAATAAAGTAACAATTGCCGGTTATGATGGCAGAGCATTTTTTTTAATTAAAACAAACAGATAGGAACCATTTGTTAAGACTCATCAAAAAAATTTATTATAAATTACTCCAAAAACCTGCCCCCAGGGTATTGATTTCTATTTACCTTTCCTTGCGATGGAGAGCTCGCGTTTCTCTAAAAGCCGACATAAGATACCCATTTATGTTAAAAATCGGTAAACACGGAAGAATAGAAAATTGTAAAATCGTATGTTCCGGTAAAATAGTACTTGGAAAATTCGTACAAATACTCGACGGTGCAATTTTAGATGCGAGTATGGGTAACATAATTATAGGAGATGAGACTACGATTAATCCTTATTGCGTTTTATACGGAGCTGGAGGATTGACAATCGGTAAAAACGTGGGAGTTGCGACACATACGGTAATTATTCCATCGAATCACGGCTATTTGGATTTAGATACCCCTATGATGAAACAACCGATTGAGAAAAAAGGAATCCATATTGAAGATAATGTATGGATCGGATCTCACAGTGTTATACTCGACGGCGTAACAATCGCCTCCGGTGCTATCGTAGCCGCCGGTGCGGTGGTCAACCGTAAGGTTGCCCGTGAGGATATCGTTGCCGGTATACCAGCCAAAACGGTAAACAACAGACGTTCAAAAGTAACACAGACTAAACATCAAGAGCTAAAAAGTTAAACATGCAGGGAAATCGAGTTTAGAACTAAAGAAATCATAAAATGCATAAAACAAATAAAGAATACTGGGATAATGTATGGATCGGAAGTAAAATATCGATTATACCATCTAAAAAGAGTACTTTACTGGATTATAAAAACAAACGATTTCATGAATTCTTTTGTAAAACATTTGCCAACATCAAAACCCAGGGGATGGCATTACTCGAAATAGGCTGTGCCAGATCTGTATGGTTACCCTATTTTTCCAATGAATTCGGATTCGAAGTGAGCGGCATAGATTATTCTGAGATAGGTTGTCAACAGGCTTCGGAAATATTATCCAAAGAAGGAGTAAAAGGTAACATTGTATGTGCCGACTTCTTTAATCCGCCAGCATCAATGATAGGAGCTTTCGATGTGGTGGTTTCGTTTGGTGTTGCAGAGCATTTTCAGAATACGCCAATGTGTATTGCTGCATTCGCTAAATTTTTAAAGCCCGGAGGATTACTGTTGACCATTATCCCTAATATTACAGGCTTGATTGGACGAATCCAGAAGCTGATCAACCGTCCCATATTTGACATACATATGCCTTTGGATAAGCCCTCATTGTTGCACGCTCACAAAATATCTGGATTTGAAATATTGGATTGTGATTATTTTATGCCTTTTAATTTTGGTATCTGCAATCTGAACGGGATATCCCCAGGATCTTTGTCCTGGTTTATAAAAAAGATTATTTTAAAACTATTAACAGGATGTTCGTTGATACTATGGTTCATTGAAGATAAGATATGGCGGTTTACTCCGGATAAATTTATAGGTTCATACGTAAATTGCATTGCCCGCAAAATAACCGTTAATAGACAAAAATGAAATTATTTCGGTATAGGAGATTTAAATGGACAAGCTAAATAAGAATATTAAAGAAAAAGGTTTTAACTTCGGCAAGAACTGGGGCCTTTTTCTTAAGGTTCTTAATGAAGACCGCATTGTAGAAGCAGAAAAATCATTAAAACAAATGCTTGAAGCAGATAAATTGAATAACAAAAGTTTTCTCGATGTCGGGTCTGGCAGTGGCCTTTTCAGTCTTGCAGCCCGAAGATTAGGTGCCAAAGTCCATTCATTCGATTTTAACCAAGCATCTGTCGCATGCACAACTGAGCTCAAAAACCGGTATTTCCCGAATGACCGGGACTGGGAAATTGGGAAAGGTTCTATCCTTGATACAGATTATATTAAATCATTGGGCAAATTTGATATTGTTTATTCATGGGGCGTTTTACATCACACGGGGAATATGTGGCAAGCATTAGAAAATGTTCAATTACCGGTAACATCATCAGGCAAACTTTTCTTAGCAATTTATAATGATCAGGGCAATACAAGCCGCCATTGGCTGATAATAAAGAAGATCTATAATCGATTACCGGGAACAACAGCTAAATTACTGGTAGTATACCCCGTATTTATTCGTCTTTGGGGTCCTACTATGCTGAAAGATATGTTGAAAGGAAAACCATTTTATTCATGGAGTAGTTATAAGAAAAATCGGGGGATGTCTCCCTGGCGGGATGTAGTCGACTGGGTTGGAGGGTATCCATTTGAGGTCGCCAGACCTGAGGAGATTTTTGAATTCTACAAGGAGAAAGGTTTTCTGCTTACTAAATTAAAAACATGCGGTGGCGGGCTTGGAAATAATGAATTTGTATTCCGTAAAACGGAATAATAATATATGTGCGGTATAACAGGTTTCATTGATATATCCCGCCAGGCAAAAAACGATGAACTCTATGCCAGGGTTACCCGCATGGCTGACACTTTGCGTCATCGTGGGCCCGATGATAACGGTGTATGGGTAGAGGCCGAAACGGGCATTGCACTTGGTCATCGCCGTTTATCAATTATAGATCTATCTCCCGAAGGACATCAGCCAATGTCATCTGCGTGCAGCCGCTACGTAATCACTTATAACGGGGAGATTTATAATTATCAGCAAATCCGCAAGGAATTAGAGGCTTCAGGCATGCATACTGCGTGGCGCGGCCATTCAGATACCGAGGTGATGCTTGAAGCAATAAGACAATGGGGTCTGGAGGCGGCGATAAAACGTTTTAATGGCATGTTTGCCTTTGCCCTATGGGATAGGAAAGAACGGACTCTGTACTTAGTACGCGACAGGTTTGGTGAAAAACCTCTCTACTATGGCTGGATGACAAAGACTTTTTTATTCGGATCTGAGTTAAAAGCACTCCGTGCACATCCGGATTTTAAAGGTGAGATAGACCGGGATGCTCTTGCACTGTATCTCCGTCATAATTATATACCTGCGCCATACTCCATCTATAGAAACATATACAAATTAGCTCCCGGCACTATACTGACGTTAAATACTTTAAAAAAAGAAACTGCTCCGGAAATAACCCCTTATTGGTTGATGAGAGATGTAGCTGAATACGGCGTAAATAACCCGTTTCAAAGTTCCGACGAAGAAGCCATGTTACAACTGGACATACTTTTGCGCGAAGCTGTCAAAATGCGCATGGAGGCTGATGTGCCTCTTGGTGCTTTTTTATCGGGCGGGATTGATTCTTCCCTCATTGTGTCTCTTATGCAGGCACAGAACAGCAAGCCCGTTAAGACCTTTTCTATAGGCTTTCATGAAGAAACCCACAATGAGGCACCTTACGCAAAAGCAGTAGCGAAACACCTAGGCACGGAGCACACTGAACTTTATATTACAACCGGTGAAGCAATGGCAGTTATTCCTCGGTTACCAGCTGTTTATGACGAACCCTTCTCTGATTCATCCCAGATTCCAACGCTGCTGGTAGCCGGGCTTGCAAGGAAATTTGTTACAGTCAGCCTTTCGGGAGATGGAGGCGACGAAATCTTTGGAGGATATAACCGTTATCATATAGTACGAAACGTTCTAAAAAGGATGAGATGGATACCGAAAGGCTTCAGAAAATCTACCGCCAGCATAATTACTTTATTATCACCTTCTGCGTGGGAATCCATTTTCAAAAAACTGTACCCTGTAGTTCCCGAAAGATTCAAACTGCTGAACCCTGGAGAAAAAATATATAAACTCGCACAAATATTATTTATGGAGCATCCTGAAGAAATATATGTTTCGTTGATTTCGCACTTTAAAGATCCGACTTCAATAGTACTGAATTCCCATGAACCTCCTACTGCATTGACAGATCAGGCTCAATGGACCAAGATACCCGACTTCACGCAAAGAATGATGTATTTTGATACGATAACTTATCTCCCCGGCGACATTTTAGCGAAAGTGGATCGTGCAAGTATGTCGGTATCCTTAGAATCACGCATTCCAATGCTGGATCATCGTTTAGCAGAATTTGTATGGCAAATCCCTCTTTCAATGAAAATACGGGGCAGCAGTACAAAATGGCTATCGCGGCAGCTATTGTATAATTATGTACCCCGAAAATTGATCGAACGTCCTAAAATGGGTTTTGCTATACCATTTGGTGGCTGGCTGCGCACCGGAATGCGTGATTGGACAGAAAACTTATTGGATGAAAAACGCTTGCAACGTGATGGCTTCTTCGATTCCCGGCCAATTCGTAAAATGTGGCTTGAGCATCTTTCGGGCAAATACAATTGGCAGTATCACTTATGGGATATCTTGATGTTCCAGGCATGGCTGGATGAAAACAATACCCTGTAGAGCGACTTTCATCCGCAATCAAATTGCGAATGAATACTGATCCAATAATTACTCTTCTTCCCCTCTTCTAAAGGGGAAATCTTCAGACCATCAACTGCGCAAGAAGGGATAGGGGAGATTTACAGATGTTCTGCAAATTATCTTTATATTCTGCATACAACTTACAGGGTAATAATCAATTACCTTTTTATTTGCTTCACAATCTGTTTTATTTGTTATAAAAAAGCAAGCATGTCATTATCGAAAACACTGATTAAAAATGCGCTTAGTAATTATACTGGATTTGCAGTAACTGCAATCATCGGTCTATTCATATCACCGATTGTCATCCATCATCTTGGGAACGTTGCCTTCGGATTGTGGGCGCTTTTTCAGTCATTCTTCGGCTATTTCGGCCTGCTGGATCTCGGGCTTGGTGTGTCCGTGATTAAATACATCTCTGAATTCAAGGCAAAGCGCGAGCAGGACAATATAAATATCTTCGGTTCGACAATACTTTTTACCTACATCGTGCTCGGCATTATCGGCTTGCTGGTTGCATTCGGTCTTGCCCCCTTTATTACAAAGATTTTTACGATACCTGCCGGTTACAGGCATATTGCGTTTTATGGTATGCTGATAGGTGGCTTGAATGTTGCTGTTATATTCCCTATGAGTCTTCAAATCAATAGCCTTGCCGGACATCAAAGGTACGACCTGACCAACGGCATTGCCATAACACGGCAGCTTATCTATGCAATGTCCGTTATTCTTTTGCTCAAGCACGGTTTTGGCTTGCTTGAGTTGTTCTTGCTTAATTTTATACTTTCTATATTGACGTTCCTTATAAGCTACTCATTTGTCGTGTTAAAATATAAGCTTATTCACTTTCATCTCAAACTTTACCGGTTCAGTATGTTAAAAACAGCATATCATTACAGCATCTTTGCCTTTTTAAACAGTCTTGCCGGACAGGGACTGCTCAATATCGGAAGTATGATCATCGGCACTGTGCTCAGTGTCGAATTTGTTACCTATTATGCACTGGCAAATAAAATATCCGGGATTATGCTTCAGACTGTCAGCTCAATAGTTGGCATAAGCCTGCCTTTGTTCTCTGCACTATGGGCTGTGCATGATATGGAGAAGATCAGGTTTACCTATTCAGAGATCACAAAAGCGGTTACCCTCATATCCCTGCCTATTTCAATGGTTGTTATTCTCTTCAGCGATCCTATCATGGAGATTTGGGTCGGGAATGGGTATCATCTTGCAGCACTTTCCCTTATCTTTTTAACAATTGTCATGTTTATTCATAATATATTTGGTTTTATTACCGGCATATTTTTATTCGGTATTGGAAAGCCGAAACCCTTATCCATAGCAAACGCCCTTGCCGCAGTTACAAATGTATTATTGGCTGTCCTGCTTACACGGTGGATCGAAAAGGATTATGGTGCAGGCTTCGGTGTGCTGGGTATACCGATTGCACTGGGATTGACCATGAATGCTGCTGACCTCTTTTTCCTGCCCTGGTATGTGAACAGGATCATCGGACTGCCGCACAGGGAATATATCAAGATCTTTATCAAGCCGTTCCTCTTCATAATCCCCGCGACCATCCTTGCACTGCTGATACGGCATTACTATATACCGCATAAGCTGTTCGTGTTTATCCTTGAGAGTGCGGTTATCGGTCTTTTCTACTGGGGACTTTACTACCTGTTCGGCCTGACAAAGGACGAGAAGGTCCGGTATTTAGGATATGTGAGGCAGTTTGTGGGGAGAAGTTAGGGGATCTGGACGAACCCCCTGTGTCCCTCTGGGAGTTGGGGGAATA
>JAMCPX010000007.1 GCA_023382265.1 Deltaproteobacteria bacterium
ATAAAAAAAGCGGCAAGATTACAAAGAACATCAATTTTAAAGGTACAAACATCATCGGCTTCATGGCACCGATTGAAGTAGCCGGCAACCCGGAGCTTATAGAAATAGGTTACGAGGCGGGCTTCGGAGAGAAGGGAAGCATGGGGTTTGGGATGGTTAAAAGAACGGTTTAACAGAGGTTTTATGTTATTTACATGGACAGGAAATCCGTGGGTGGATATGGGGAAGAGGATAAAATGGAATATACAAAATTTCAGAAACATGTAATCAACAAGTTAAAAAGTGGCAAGTCATTACTCCTTATCGCTCCAACAGGTTTAGGAAAGACTCTTGCAGTTACAGGGGACATACAGGATAGCTTTTGCAAGATGGTATATGCCGTTCCACTGAGGTCACTCGGCAAAGGCATTCAGAAAGAGATTTCGACCCTAAAAAGGGATGACAAAAGAATATCAGCCGTTATACATCACGGAGATATTCAGGAAAGCAAGTTGTTCGGTGAAGAAGTTGTTATCACAACATATGATCAGGTTGTTTGTGCTGTTCCTGGCTTGCCGCTCAGTCTTCCGCTCAGGGCGGGACATGCCATAGCAGGGGCATTACTTATGTCACGCCTGATCTTGGACGAAACACATTTGGCTTGGAGTATCTCTGATAAGGCATTGTCAATATTGCTTGCCATAATAGATTTCAGACAAAAACTTGGTTTGCAAACCATCGTCCTAACTGCAACTTTGCCAAAAGAAGTGGCAACTCTTATTTCCAAACGATTGAAACTGGAATTGATAATAGTTGGCGAAGGAGAGGTAGAGTCAGATGAAGGCTTGATACTCCGTGAAAATAATAGAAAAGTAACTATTTCAACCCTTGATTTAAAAAACAAAGGAAAGGGTAATGATAAGAAGCTCGACTGGCAACCGCTGGATGACAAATTAAAGAATGCTAAGGGTAAACGCATATACTTTGCCAATACAGTAGAACGACTACAAACAACTTACGACAGATTGATAGCATCCTCAACTATAAAAAAAGCCGACGAAATTATCGTCCTCCACAACCGAATGCCTCGTTCATGGAGAGCCGACGCAGAGCAGAGGTCGTACGATTGCTTTGGTAAGGGTTCACCCGATGGTGACCGGATTTTATTGACGAATCAGGTCGCAGAGGCAGGACTTGATATTTCCGCTCCATTAGTTATTTCTGATCCCGCTCCTGTGGATACACTGGTGCAAAGGGCTGGACGATGTGCCCGATGGTTCAGGAATAGTGAAACGAAAGGAGAATTTGTTGTTATTACTGCTCCCAAAACAGAAATTGAAGAAGGAAAGAAAGGATTAGCTCTTCCATACAAAGCTGCTTTGGTATTGGATGCTTTGCAAAAAAAACCAAATGGCCAAATGACTTGGCAGGCAGAAAAAGAATGGGTTAATCAAGTGTGGGGCGGCGGTTCAGAGAAAGCCATGAAATCGGTAGAGGAATCTCTTAATGAAATTACCTTTGCTTTAAATCTTTTTGACCGTGCAGCACAAGAGCAGAAGCCTGGCCAGATTGCAGGTGCATTCCGTGAGATTTTGTCCGTTGAAGTTGCTGTTGAAGAAGGGGATTCTGTTCGCATAGACGATTTGGCACAACGAGACTTGCAAATTATGCTAATGCAAGGTCAACATCCGGAGACATCTTCTATTTCTCTTGGTAGGGCATGGGCTTTAATCAGAAAATCGCAAGGTAAGTGTGCGGTAATCCGCTATAACGAACATGAAGACTTGGTTATTTCTCCGACTGATTCTGTAAGATTAGGTGATGTCTTGATTGTTCCTTCATCTGTAGCCTACCTTCACAGAACAAAAGGTCTCTGTTTTGGCGATACAAATGAAATTAAAGGCGTATTTAGGTGCAGTGATTGGCTGGCTAAGAAAGAAAGGTCAGGTGAACCTATTAAAAAAGAATATGGAAAGCAGCAAACCCTTTTGGAACACACATCAGGAGTAATGAAAGGAGTTTATCAGCGATTCACAAATGATGGTATGTACCGCTCCACGCTTAAGAACATTCTAAAATCCCTTGAACCCGAAAAAAATACAGAAACGCTTGCTAATATCGTTGCTTCTTTAAGTATGCTTGCTGCCGGTTTTCACGATTTAGGGAAAGCAGATAAAAATTGGCAAGCAAAAGCAGAAGAAATTGAAGGAAAACATTTCTCTGAACTTATAGGACGGACTTCAAAAATCGAAGGTCGAATAGGTGTTCCACATACGCCGCCTGGATATAATGCCATTGTAAAAGCTGCCGAATTGTTGATTGGTAATCTCGATTCAGCAGAATATTTAATTCGTTCGATTGCTCTTTCTGCTGCTCGCCACCATTCGAGTTTTTTAAATCCATCACAGGTAACTCATCATTTTGACCCGCATCCGCAAACTAATGAATTTATTAAAGCTGTCCTAAAAGCGGTTTCTGCTTCTGAAACAACAATAAAGCAATCTGATGAAATCCTCGAGGCAGCCAAAAAATCCCCAGCAAAAGAAGATGTGCCTCTGTTGTTACCTAATGTAGACCTTTTCCCTGTTTATGCCATTGTCGGGCGGGCAATTCTTATGGCTGACAGGGAAGATGCAGCAGGTGTGGAGTTAGAGATGTGGAGAACAAAACAATGATAGCTTTTGATTGGTCAAATGCTTCTTCGACATTACAGCATTTTGGCGGGAAGCCTGTTACATTATATGTGCAAAAGACAGGGTTACCGTTCTTTGATGTATTAAGGCTTTATGGCGCTATTGATTTGTACATTGGACTTCGAGAGGATGTTACTATACATGATGCTGGTAATGAATGGGAAGTTGCAGGAAGACAACGTGCTCATCTTTTAAAAGACAGAGATGTTGGCACTTTTAAACAAGTGTGGAATAAGAGAAAACCTGATGCCAAGAAATTTTGCGATTCCTTGCGCTCTCATATTTCTGAACGGCATCTTTCCTCTGACGACTATTTTATAGAGGGGAAAAAGAGCTATGATTCAACTTTACAGACAGGTATTAGAGGTATAGCTGCTTATAGTTACGAAACCTTGCAGACAGGTCAAACATCGAAGCCTGAATGTAAGGCTAATATCCCATTAGGTCAAGGAATGCTTGCCTTTGCAGGGGAGAAAAGAACAGAAAGTTTAGGAAACATTTTGTTTTTGCCTATCTTTGAGGGACAGATTGACCTGTCCAAAGTTGTAAGTCCTTTGCGTGCCTGGCTTGGATTACCCAATGTAATTTGCTCTCAGACCTTGGCTTTATTATCTCTTAAATCATCCCTTTTGGGGGAAGGATACGAGGAACGGTTATCTGCGGTTGTTTTCAACACAAACCTTGGAAGCCAACGAAGCGACAATTATTCTGGTTTGATTTCAATAAAATCAACAGCCATAAATAAAATTAAAACAGCCGATTTTGCTGCTCACCTATATCGTATGTTTAGAATATTAGTCAGCAAGGCTTGGAATAAACAAGGAAGAGAATACAAAGCTACAGAATTTGCACCTGATGCCATTGCAGTGGCTTATTGGCAGTTGCAACCTGTTGGCAAGCATCTGTCTTCAATGATTACATCGCAGGAGAGATTAAAAGCAAAAGGGAATCAATATGTTTTTACAAAACCTGAATATGTAAAGGAGGTATTTGATATGAGTTATGGAGATTGGAAAGGTGACCATGAAGCTGTGCAAAGGTTTGCCAAAGCCGTAGCATCAGCTATTTATTTTGCCAGACAGAGCAAGGCTGATAACAGTGAAAAAGGTAAGGTGTGGTATGACGAAGTTGTCATGCTCCGATCAGCGCCTTCACCAAGGGCTTTTTGCGAAAGAGCTTTAATCCTTTTGGAGCAAGGACATCGTGAGCATGGGCAGATCGGTACGGTTCACAGAGAGGAAGATTATGACCCTTCAGCGCTTATAGCAAGCATAGGAGAAGGACGAGATTTTGAGACTTTTCGTGACCTATTCAGAATGTACCTGATACAGGAGAGTACATATAAATCGAAAGAATCTGAAGCAGAGGTATCAGATACAGATACCCCTGAAACAAATAATTCAGGAGAGGAGGAATTAAAATGAAACTATGGAGTATATCTTTTGCCTATCGTTTAGGACTTGGTTTTCATGCATTGAATAATGAGGGATCTGATGGAAGCAATCTGATGCAGCCACGCCGTATTGATGTTGGACAGGTGACTTACGATGGAATAAGCGGAGAAATTATCAGACGGCATATTTTGGAAAATTTTGTAGAAATATGCAGAAACCAAGAGCCCAAAATTCCTATGTTACCATTGAGTGAAGGGCTACATCCTGACAGGGGGCCAATTGGAATTCGTGCTGCTGCAAGAAATGGTAATACCTCTCCTGTTAAACTTAACGGAACTAATCTTTTCCAAAGCGTCAGAACAGCAATTGAGAAGTGTGCAGTTCTTGATGTCGGAGGTTTTCTTGCTGCATGGAAAGATGCCCAAGGTGAAGCTAATGCTGGTGATTATATAGCGGAAAAAGATTATATTGATCAGCACTGCGCTGAACTTGAAAAGGTTGATCCGGTAAAAAGAGAATCCTGTTTTGATGTGGCATGGCTGATTAGCGAAAATCCACAGGATTTGACTGTTACCCAGCATTCGGCATTTCGTGATACAGCTTCAATGAACAGTCGATATGCACAAAGCATGCGCTCCAATACCTATGGTGGTATCATTCGAGCTGATTTGCATAGAATAGGAACAGATGATTACTGGTATTTACAAAATAATAAACAGAGATTAGCTATCACAGAGGATGAACAGAAGAAACGCCAGAAAGCGATTATAGCGGCGATAATAAACTTCATTATCTCACCTACAGGATCAAAAACTGCAGGATGGGCTCCTCATGTATTTTTAACAGAAGGCGCAATTCTTCTTACATCTACCAGAACAGCTCCATTTGCCTCGCCGATAAAAGTGGATTTAACTGATCAAAACACGCCAGTAAAGGCAGATTCAACTTATGCAAATAAAATGGAAGATATTAAAAATGATACTGACACGTGGGTGTGGAAATTCAAAAATGCCAAAGAGCTTATTGATACGGTTTCGAAGATAACAGACACATTAGACGGGAAAAACGATGGCAAGAAAAAAAGCTAAAACGGATTCAAAAACAATTACGCCTGTTCCTGCACCACCGTTAATTTGGATCAAGGCAGCGTATAAGTTCCATACCTATGCCTATCGTGATCCCCGTTCTGCCTTTGCATCTGCAATGGGTTCGCCTGTTGTATCTCCGACAACGGTCCTACTTGGGATTGCATCAACTTTGTTCTCCATCGGAAAAGCTTGTGAAGCCAAGGCTTTTCTCGATATCGCCCAGCATTGCAAAGTTGTTGTGGATGCGCCTGACGGTGTAATATTTTTTAGAGCGTTCCATCAACTGAGACGATATGAGACTGGCGAAATGAAAGTAAAGAAAGAAAAATATAAACCAAATGAACGAATTGGTTTAACAAAGATAAATCAAGGAACTCGTGAATACGGTTTGGTCGAGGGTCAAATTATTCTTTATGTTGGAATACCAGAAGAACATTATGAAGCAGTTAAATTGGCACTTACAAATTTAGGGCATTTTGGAACGCATGATTCTATGTGTTCATTAATTGGTAATGCTGAAAAGTGTTCTAAACCGGATAATGTGGTTTACATTCCGCCGGAACAGTGGGAAACTAGCATACCATCCGGTTCTACCGCTGTGACTCTTTCACGCTTTAAGAATGACGATATTAAACCAACTTTGTCTAACTGGTGGATGGCTGGGGGAGAAAATACAGAACGAGTTCAGTATTTTATTAAAGGTAAATTCGAAGGTACATCAAGAGGGAAAATATATAAAAAACATTGAATCAACCATCACCGCAACTGCTTTCAATTACTTCTTCATCTGTCATCGCAAGCTGTGGTTGTTTGCGCATATGGATAGGATAAATTGAGGAGATTAGGTTTTTATGTTATAAACCTTCTATTATAGCTTTTATGGATATTCAATGACTGAAAGGAATACAAATCTCATACAATTTAAATGAATATTAAGTTTACAAAACACGCAAAAGAAAGAGCGATTCAAAGAGGAGCTACAAAGCAAGAAATTGAAAATGTTCTTTTAGCAGGTATTGAATCATTGGCAAAAGGAAATAAAAAATCAAAAGATATGGTTTTTGAGTATAATAGAGAATGGTTGGGCAAAATTTATCCACAAAAGAAAATAAAAGTGATATATGTTAAAGAAAGAAATGATATTATAATTATTACAGTAAAAGTATTTTATGGCGAATGGAGGTAGAATAATATGAAAATTACTTATGACCCTAAATATGATTTGCTCTATTTAAAAATGGGTGAAGCTAAAAAGGTTTTATGTAAAGAAGTTAACGATGATATAACCGTAGATATGGATGCTAAGGGAAAATTGATAGGCATTGAAATCCTTTCAGCATCGCAACATGTTGATCTAAAAATGCTGTTGCCGGTAGAAATCAAGAAAACAGCAGTGAGATGAATTATCAATGAAGAAGTTAAGATACAAAAAGAGAATGTGTCTTAACAAAGAATGGAAGCTGTTCTTGTCATTGGGCAATGCCATGTTTAACCTAATGCCGCTGAACTGGTTAATCTTGCAGAATAATTTTTAGAAGGCATTAAAAGATTTATTGCTTAGTAATATGGATATTTCGATCCCTTTTTCGCACCTACAGATCACCGGTACGGAATTCAATTACTTCTTCATCTGTCATCGCAAGCTGTGGCTGTTTGCACATGATATACAGATGGAGCAGGAGTCCGACAATGTGTACCTTGGCAATTTGATCCATGAACATTCGTATCCAAGAGAGAAAAAAGAGATTATGATAGACGGCGTAATCAGGATTGATTTCCTTGATGATGGAGCTGTGCATGAGGTGAAGAAATCTGATAAAATGGAAGAATCTCATATATGGCAGGTGTTATATTACATTTATTGTCTCAGGCAAAAGGGTGTGGATATACGGAATGGAGTTATCAACTATCCCAAACAGAAACGTACCACGTCGGTAGAACTGACACCTGAAAATGAAATTGAAATTACTCATACGCTCGTAAAAATAAAAGAAGTAGAGTCAATGCCACAACCTCCGGAGATTTTAAATACAAGGCTCTGTAAAAAGTGCGGCTATGAAGATTTCTGCTATTCCTAACCATTCCATGTCAAAAAAATGAAGCGTAACTACTACATTACAAAAAACGGCCGTTTAAAACGTCAGGATAACACAGTTTATCTTGAATTTGAGTCAGGCGAAAAAAAGGTAATTCCTATAGAGGATGTGGAAGGCATTTATCTGATGGGTGAGATGGATCTGAATACCAAGCTTCTCAATTTTCTGGCACAGCAAAAAATTCCAGTGCATGTATTCAATTACTACGGCTATTACTCAGGCTCATATTATCCGAGAGAGCATCTGAATTCCGGTTTTCTCCTTGTCAATCAGGTGGAAAGCTATAAGAATCAGGAAAAGCGGCTTGTCATCGCAAAGGAATTTATATTGAGCGCCTCGCACAATATTCTCAGAAATCTTAAATATTACCAGAGCCGCCAATCAGGTCTCGAGGGTTACATAACTGATATCGAAGCAAAGATCCCAGAATTAGAGAAAGCCCCTGGTATTCAGGAACTCATGGCATGGGAAGGCCATGTAAGGGAGCGCTATTATGATAGTTTCAATGTCATTCTTAATCTCAAGGAAGAATTTACCAAACGGACAAAGAGACCGCCCGACAACATGATGAATGCACTTATATCGTTCGGCAATTCCCTGTTATATGCAACAACACTTGGTGAGATCTATCATACCCAGCTTAATCCCACTATAAGTTTTCTTCACGAGCCTGGCAACCGAAGATTTTCGCTCAGTCTGGACATATCCGAGGTATTCAAACCTATTATCGTTGATCATGTAATATTCAAACTGATCAATACCGGCATGCTTGATAATACGGATTTCGATAAGGACATAAACTTCTGCTATCTCACCGAAAAGGGCAGGAAGATTTTTCTCAGGGAATATGACGAGCGCCTCGACACGACAATCAAGCATAGAACACTGAAGCGGAATGTTTCTTACCGACACATGATTCGGCTGGAATGTTATAATCTTGAGAAATGTATTGCGGGTATCGATGAATATAAAGGGTTTAGGGCATGGTGGTAACGTTACTCGAAGACACTCTTAATGATTCCCGGGCATCAAAGGTTTAAGAATATGTATGTGATTCTGGTATACGATGTAAAAGAAAATAGGGTACAGAAAGTACATAAGCTTTTGAAACGGTATCTGAACTGGGTGCAGAATTCAGTTTTTGAAGGGGAACTTACAGAAGGACAGTTCGAGGCGATGAAGATAGATGTTAAGGAACGTATGAAAACAGAAGAGGATTCTGTAATCATTTATAAGCTCGGCAGCTTGAAGTATACAGATCGTGAGATAGTTGGCGTTGAAAAGAATTTGACAGATAACCTATTGTAGGTATAATTCTATCAGGAAAGTCGTCGAGGATACGGAGTTTTTACATGATCAGAGGTAGACAGATGGTTTTGTGTTCTTTGACAACTTAATATGCTGTTTTTTCGGCAAAAATTTTGCCTTTTAATCGCACCAGTATGGAATTGAAACTATATGCTGTTAAATGTCCCCACCGAACCCCTAACTTTTAATCGCACCAGTATGGAATTGAAACTTCTTTGCAGTTATTTCGTCAATTTTACCTGTAATTCTTTTAATCGCACCAGTATGGAATTGAAACGTAGATAATAAACTACTGTGTCCTAAAAGTTCTTTCACTTTTAATCGCACCAGTATGGAATTGAAACCAGACTCAACCGATCCTACAAAACGACCTTTATCCTCTTTTAATCGCACCAGTATGGAATTGAAACAGCATCAACGATATTCGGGACTCGTCATTCGTCGGTCCTTTTAATCGCACCAGTATGGAATTGAAACAATATCGTTGATGCTCGGCTCACCATCTTCTTTGCTCTTTTAATCGCACCAGTATGGAATTGAAACTATAAAAGATGGCTTAGAAGAGGCTATAATTCTGTCTTTTAATCGCACCAGTATGGAATTGAAACCACTCAGTTGGGCGGCAAATTATGGGTATGTCGATCTTTTAATCGCACCAGTATGGAATTGAAACGACATTTTTTCAGAAGAACCTGCTTCAGATGCACCCTTTTAATCGCACCAGTATGGAATTGAAACTTTGGTCCCATGCTACACCTCACCTATCAGGTTTTTCTTTTAATCGCACCAGTATGGAATTGAAACATATATATATATGAACTCGGAAACTTTTAAAAACATCTTTTAATCGCACCAGTATGGAATTGAAACGCGATAATAAATAATCGTTAATGTCGTCAAGTATTACTTTTAATCGCACCAGTATGGAATTGAAACCGCTCCCCGCCTGCGGCGTGCCAGGCGCGGACAACTTTTAATCGCACCAGTATGGAATTGAAACTTACCTGCCGCCCAGCTGAGTGCGGTATCGCCGTACCTTTTAATCGCACCAGTATGGAATTGAAACTTATCATAAAAAAAGATGAATGCAATTGTGATATTAATCTTTTAATCGCACCAGTATGGAATTGAAACTAAATAGTATAGCCTCCAGTATCATGTGGATCGTCTGACTTTTAATCGCACCAGTATGGAATTGAAACTGATCTCTCGTCTGGGCTTTGGGAGTTAGATAGCTCTTTTAATCGCACCAGTATGGAATTGAAACCTCGTATATTATCTGCTGATAGGTATTGGGCACGCTCCTTTTAATCGCACCAGTATGGAATTGAAACCCTGCAATGCAGGACCGCCACGATAGCGCAATGAAGCTTTTAATCGCACCAGTATGGAATTGAAACAAAATCTCAGCAGGCTCGGAAGATTTAGACAAGTACACTTTTAATCGCACCAGTATGGAATTGAAACTTATTTAATATTGAACCCGTCAAATTTAACATCGCCTTTTTGACTTTATTATTATTTGTGTTGCAGGATTTATCATACTTTGGTTTATAAGAGAATCTTTTAAATCCCTTAGGCAGATATTAATTGTTGTTGCCAAAATCATTCGCTATATAATAGATGTCTTTCCTCATTCTACAAAGAAAATTAAAGAAAGTTTTGCCGAGACTATTACTGTTCAGAAGACAAAAGGCATAAGCATTGTAACCAAAATCGCGATTGGGGTTTTTATTGGCTTCTTTGGATTGCTTGCCATTTTTTTGATATATGCAAGTCTAACGCCTACACCCTAATCCACTTTTAACGCCGCTTCAATAGCCTCTATAATCTCATTTATATCGTCATTATCCAGGACGAGGAAGGGATGCGCGGGAATGCGGGCGCTCTGGTTTCTGCCGGCAAGTCCGCCGAATTGATGGATTGCGGCATAAGCTTTATTTGTTCCAACCGATGCGCTGTTGGCATCGAAATCGGTTGTCACAGATGAAGCAAGCGAGCCGGTGCGCTGGAGCATTTGCCCGGGCCAGTGCCCTTGTTTCTCACGCTGTTTTATTGTCGAGAGTGCAAGAGGCAGCCAGTGGTCATGGCGGCCTTCCTTCTCAAAGTTTTGTTCCACCGCATCAGCCATGATGCCGGCGATTTTGCGCATGACCGGCGTCATATCCTTGCTGGTTGCCTCCAGCTGCTTGAGTAGCTTCACGACATCACGGTCGTCTATGTGCACGTATATGGTAGTTTCACTCATTTTGACATAACCTTTTTTTGGTGTATATATTATAATAATTATCAGGAATCATCGATACTGCCGCTTGCGGCGGTGCAACCTTATCCGGGGCTTTGGTCGGTGGTTCCTTTTTTATTTTTTTATACTCTTTGGAAACAACAATGTCCCAGTGCGCTGTTTGTTCAGGTAATCCAGATTCCCGGGCTGAAAAGTAGTTGTTCCCTGCCATGTACCATTAATATTATCAAAGACTGCATATCCGCCGATCTTCCCGCTGGCGTCTTTATATATGCCGATATATCGTCGGCACAGCCGCCATTTACCGTCTTGCGTTTGTACAAAGGTCTCCCAGATTTCAGAAGGATGTTTTATCGTATCAGCAAGCATAGGGAGGTAAATCTCCCGGTCGGCCTGAAAGACTTTATAATCTTTATATTGATCCTGGACCGGCTTACTTTTGTCTCTTGTAAAAAGAGCATCAGAAACCACAAGTGGAACGTTTGCATCGTCCGTAAAAACCACCGGTGGGGCACCTACTTTTGTTCCAAAAATATTCAGAAATTTATCGATGTACTGTATAGGCGTATCGTTACTCTGTTGATGAGCAGGTTGTATGAGGGCCGTTGTAAGCGGCGCGGCATACATATTACTACAGGGGATCGTCGAGGGGAGTATATATGCCGGTTGATTTGTATGGAGGTGGTGTTGGTTTGAGCGTAAAAGGCGCCATGTCGTCGCGACCAGGGCAGTAGCTCCAGCCTTTGTCCGGAGCGATATCCATACCGGTGACCGGGTCGTGAAATGTTGTCACCGGAACTTTCTCATTCGAGCCTTTGCTGAGCGGCTCATAAGTCGTACTCATATTCCCCGCCGACGATTCCACCTTTGCACCGCTACGTTTCAGGGCGCTCTCGCTCAGGGCTGCCGTACGGCAACGGCAATTAAATCCGTTCGGGGGAAAGTGGGAGCGCCAGAATGGATCATCATACCGAAACACTATGCCGTTAAGTGCCGCGTGCGTGGGACGTGTCTTTGCATCCATAACCGCGACATACTCCCAGTATGGACGATCTGCCGCCATATCACTTTTAATCTCACCAGTATGGAATTGAAACTTCCGTGACAATTCCCGTGGATACAATTAACCCAAAAAATACAATAGGGCAGATTTAAAGATACAAACCTTTTGCAAGCCCTTCTGAGATCAAAAAGAGAGAAACGAAAGCGTGGCTATTGAAGATAAGATTTCACTTAAAAAATACCGCCCAAAATAGGTTCTCTGAGAACATTTTCTATGAACCCCGTTAGAAAAGACATGGCTTTTGTCCTTTTTTTTTGCACTATGCAGGCAGACAGTTTTAAGACTCCGAACCCTTTTCACTGCCGTGTCTGGGAATATTGTTTGCAATCAACAGGTTGGAAAGCTTTTAGTCCAGTGGGTTGAAAGATCTTTATAACCAATCATTTCCTGTATTTCCCATCAGACTCAATCCATTTTTTTACCGCGTGTAACGCCTTTGGTAGATCTTTCCGTGTTAGATAATTCTCCACAAACTCAGGAACAAAAGAGCCTACATCGAGTTTGCTTCCGTACCGTGCAAGCGTATGATCATCATCAATTTTATAAAACTG
This sequence comes from Deltaproteobacteria bacterium, assembly GCA_023382265.1. Lineage (NCBI taxonomy): Bacteria > Pseudomonadati > Myxococcota > Myxococcia > Deltaproteobacteria bacterium. The sequence continues at coordinate 12,418 of JAMCPX010000007.1, forward strand.
CCAGTAGCCGTACAGATCTTTTATGTCATGTTTGTATGACTTATCCAGTTTCCATGTTAATCTATAATCATTATCTTGAAAGTAATGGTTTACACGGTAGCGGATTGTAAAGAATAAAGCCTTTACGGTAAACGCCACTGTATTGCCGTTCTTATAGCTATTTACAAGATTTGATTCCTCAAGATCGGGTATGTATTGTGCCTGACATTCTGTACATTTTATCAATCTCCAGACCTTCTCAATAGGTTTGTTGATAACGAGGGATGCCTTAATCAGAGATTTATTTCTATTCTCGGATTTTGAATCTTGTTTGAGGATAACAATCTCCCCTGCCTCAAGGTTATTTATGTCTGTAATTGTTAATCCTGCGAGTGCTTTTGGAGAAAGTGGTGGAGAGGATAGTTTTATTGTATCATTTCCATATACTGTTCGAGTGAGAGATATAAACAGTAACAAGCTCAATAGCAGGGTAGTGTTTTTTAATAGATTCACGTGCTTCACAATACCTCCGTTAATTATGCAATTCTTTCACCAGCAGTGGGACCTGGCTTAAGATTGTAAATCTCTTCAACCTTTACTGCTATAACAGCTAAAGGTGCCGGTCTGTTTAATTGAGCAGCCATTTCTTTTGCTTTTTCAAAAATCGGGCCCGATGTAACAATGCCGGCATGCCCAAAAAACCTAAAACCTTCTGTTCTCTCTTTATTCACCACGGCGATTGCAACAATCGGATTTTCCTTTATATTTGAAAAAGTCCTTTTACCGGTACCTTCATTAAAGATAATTGTTTCATCATCCAAAGCTCTTGTACTTTTTTTAGGACCTACATCAGGTATGCCCTGTTTGTTTGCAGTGGCTACAAAGCATTGATTCTCGGCTATTAATGTTTTCATAGCATCGGTTAATTTAGTCATATTTATCTCCTTTTTTTATCTTATTGTCACATCATGTACAACAATTTTTATATTTAACTCAATTCACTTTAATTTCCAATAAATATTGATTCGAAATGCCTTTGCCCTATGGTGCTTGTCATAAGGTACAATGTCCTGACAGGGTGGCATGGAATTCCCGGTCACCCATTTTTAATCTTACCTAAAACTACACTCTGATCTATGATGCAGAAACTTTTTTTAAAAATACGTTTAACAAATAGAAATGGAGGTAAAAATAAAAAAATCATGATCGGCTTTTCAACTTTCCAACATAAGCAGGTTAAGCTTTATACAGTTATTGTAGTAATATTAAGGAAGCGGCTGCGGGTTAGACTTTTTCAGGCAAAGATATTGTAGAATGATGCGACAAACCAGCTGGTATGGCTGTTTTTTTTACTTCACTCGACGATGGTTTGTCCATATACACCCCAGTCGCTTGTATCACTGCGGCTTCCCGCCCATGTCCATCGGCTTGCCCTGGGAAAGCGAGGTAATGTAGCTGACCAAGGCGTTCATCTCGGCGCTGCCGTAAGCGGGGGGCTTGCCATGAAGCGCACCAACGATACAATTCCCGATCTGGTCTTCCAATGTAATCACCTTGTTAACCTTGGGATTGAAGCGGGGGAAAATGGTTGCGGCATTGGCGAGGCTTGGGAATTTCATGCCGCCTGGCATCCTGCCTGGTTCTATCCCACCATCAGTGTGACAGGTTTCGCATGTCTTACCGTTGCCGCCGAAAGTACCATGTATGAATAGATCCTTACCTTGCTGGATTGCCTTTTCCAGTTGCGGCTTGCCGGCGGCGTAAAGAATCGAAGAAAAAACCATCATGATCACTACACTGAACAATGGTGTAATGCGTTTCATTGTTAATCTCCTTTCAATTTTAAAGTTAATAATCTGTATAAAAATTCTCTTATCCCACCCTCCATTCCTATGTTCTGTTTCAGCGGCATCTTATAGTTACCCTTCTAACGCAAGAAGAGGCTGTAAGTCAGAACACTGAATACTAACGCAGTGAAAAACGTGTACTTGCGATTGCGCTCCACGAAGGCAAAGTAGAGCATAGAGGCAAACACGCGCAGGTATGGCGTCAGCATCAGCGTGGCAATCCCCATGCTGATGAAGAGATGCGGTTGAAAATCGCCAGATAACATCTGCCGTATATCTGTAAGCACAAAGACGTACAAATTCATGCCCGCTATAGAATATGTAATCCCCAGTTGACCGGTCACCAGCCAGCTCCAGACAATACCAATGGCAATCAGTGCCATGCTCAGTAACACACCGATCAACAAAATGTATCCAACCAGAGCTTCCATATCAAAACCCGACCTCTTTGTACCGGCCGGTTGATGCCTATCTGTTGTTCCCTCAAGTGCTATCATCTTATAATTCCGATCCCGCGCAAAATCATTTCAATACCTAATACCGCTAAAACCACTAAGAAAAAATGGCGTATTTTTTGATTTGTGAACCTGACGAGTAGCCGTGTGGCAATAAATGCGCCTATAAGAATGCCCAGAATCACAGGCGCAGCAAGCCCTGGATCGATCAAACCTGCTGCAAGATAAACACTCGCGCCTGCAAGCGCCGTCACACCGATAATCAGGTTGCTTGTGGTGGTGGACACTTTCGGCGGCAGTCCCATTACCAGATCGTGGATCAACACCTTGAGTGCTCCTGCTCCGATCCCGAGTAGCCCGGCGATCAATCCTGCACCAAACATAAGCGGCCCGCCAAAGTAGGCACGCACCCCGCGATAGCTGATGGTTTGTCCAACTGCCTGGTCATAATAACTCCCTTCTAATTGCAGCCACTTGGAAAACGCATCTTGATGTGTAACGGGTGTCCATCCATCGTGCCTCTGCAAGAAAAGAGCCGCCCATGCTCCCAGCAACACGATTCCGAAAACGAAAAAAAGCGGACCCTGTGCCGAAACCACGGTTATTGCTGCACCAACCAGTGCACCTACAATTGTAAACATCTCAAGGAACATGCCGACCTTGAGATTGGTAATATGATCACGCACATACGCCGAGGCTGAACCGCTTGATGTGGCAATTACTGAGACAATACTAATGGCAATGGCATGCTTGATGTCCATGCCCATCAAAGTGAGAGCTGGAATAAGAACAACACCGCCGCCCATCCCGCTCATCGCACCGATAAAACCTGCTATAATGGAAATAAAAAAAAGTAATTCGAAAGACACGGTAAGCTCCTTCAATGTTGTGTATAGTTTGACGCTTTGAACATGTCAAGGAACCATGGGGCGGTCTGCTCTCAACGACTTATTTGAAAAACAAAAAGCTGGGAGTGGGACTTGAACCCGCAACCTGCGCATTACGAATGCGCTGCTCTACCAATTGAGCTATCCCAGCGCCGAGCTATTATTGTATTGCAAAAATATGGGCATGCGTCAAGCAGTGAGCTCTATGGACAGTATGGCGAGCTTTCTATCCTCTCCAGCGAGGAGATGCCAGGGTAGGTTTCTGCTCCATCGATATACGCTGTGTCAGCCCATTGGCATCGAAAATTTGTATGTCAGTAAGACAGTCGGCATTGATACCCATTTGCCGTAGAAGTAGTGGTAGCCTGAAAAATAATACCTACTCACATAATAATTCAAACTCATATTGCCCTTTTGCCCCGCCCGTCGAGGAAGAAGATAGAAATTTAGGATGACGCAATCTTGTAATTTCAGATGCGATCGGCAAGAAATGAAGCTGTAAATTCAATCTTTCTTTGCTTCATTTACGATGGCTTTTATTGCGCCATCTACAGAGTTAAACCTGATCTTTTTTCCTTTCTCTGCATTGAGTATCCGTTTTTCAAACAATTTCTTCTTCCTTGCTTTCAGCGAAGATAAGAAACGAAATCTTCAATCTCTTTCAGATACTTTTTAGGGAGCTTCGAGAGAAGATTATCAATCTTTTCCTTTTCAAGCGTATCGGTCTGCATGTATTTATAATACTTATTTTCAAAAAATAGCCAAGCTTGTTTATTTATTAAAATTCTGTGATAAATCTGTTTTTGCCTTTTTGGTATTATGATTGAGCTGCTCTACCAATCGAGCTATCCCGGCATCGCATATGGATTCTCTCAGAAAAACCCTTATTCTGTCAGGGCAATGAACAAGGTCTATGTGTTCCATGGTACGCCGGTATAGATTCTCTGGATCCCCGCTCTTGCTGGAATAACAACATGGAAGCTTTAACTCGCCGTAAACTATTTTCCCCTTGACGCATGTACTGCAAAGTTTGCCGCAGTGCCTGTGTACAGGTGCGGCAGGGTTATCATTGGGTTGGAAAGAGAACCATGCTTATCCCGTTCTTTGAGCCTGTTGTAATCTATGCCGTGCTCCTGTAGCGCCTTATTGAACTCCTCATTTGCCCTCTGCCTTGCCTCGTAGAGTTTCATCTGAACCCTGCTTTTGACATTGACCTCTGCATCCCCAGATGTCTCTATTGAAACGAATATGCTCTCTGCCAGATCACTCGTGACCTTTGACTGCACTCCGTCGCTTAGCGTACTGGGCATACATCCGAACGGCTTTACAGAAACAACCATGTGTGCCTTTTTTTCTTTGAAAGCCATTATATGCTTACCTACCTCGAGGTGCCCCTCGCCTCCGGTTATGCGAACATTAAAGTAGGGTGATGCATAATCCGCAAGCCTTTTCTGCGAGGGCAGCCTGCTTGTCCATCGGCCAATCGCCCTTCTGTAGGTGTTGAAATAAAAATTAAAGAGCTTCTTTAACATGAATATACCCATCAGTCTTCCTGCGGCAATTACGGGCTTGATCATGAAACGATCCTTTTCTTCAAGGGAGCTGCTCCATAAAAGGTAATCTATCCATGTGGAGACAGGCTCTGTTTTTACCTCGGCACCCTCTGATTCAAGCCATCTTGCAAGCCTGTAACTGCCGTCGCCTTCTGTTGTCTGCGCCCAGAACTCTCCTATGATCTGAACGATAGGTTTGACCCTGAGATAATCAACCTCTATCCTGACAAGCCTCTTGTGAAGCCCTCGCAGGGCTGCGGTTATCGATGTATTGTCCAGAAAAGCATTGTAAAAACTGTTTCTGTAAAGAGCTATCACTTCGTCAGTTTCGCCGGTGTTTTTTTCATAGGGTCTTATCCTGTAACCTATTTCGTTCAGTATGTCTCCAAGAACAAGTGCCTTTATAAGTGCTTTATAAAATGCTCTGTTTGCCTGTAAGCCGTTCTGTACCCCTTTTTCAAACTTGTCTGACTGTTCAAATGTAAGGATCCTGAAGTTCCTGAAGCCCGCCTCACGAAGCGATTTCCTGTATTCCGATTCATACATGCCGAACCTGCACGGACCGCACGCCCCTGCGGTCAGAAACACGAACCGATCTTCTATATCGAAAACACCGCTCATTTTAAGGTTATTCAAATACCTGATAAGATTGCCAACGGTATAGTATGTTGGGTTGCACTGGCCACGGTTGCCGTACTCCTTCCCTGTCTGGAGTGCCTGATTATCGGGTACGGGCAGATGATCGGCATTATAACCAAGACTTTCCATTACGCCCTTTATAAGGTGCTCATGATTTAATGTGAGTCCGCCGAATAGTATTGTTGTCCTGTCCCTCTGTTCTCTTGTGAATGGCAGCTCGGAATGTTTTTTGTAATGTTGTATGTTTTTCCGGTTAATCATAATTTCCAACCTGTTCCGGGATATAAACTGCGATTGACTTAAGATTTATAGGTACATCCTCAGTCTCATTTCTTAAATGTCCCGAATACTGTTTCAAAAAATAATCAATAGTCTCTATCCTTATTTTTATTGATCCTGCAGGTTTGTTCTCATCTATGTCATGGAATGTAAAATAAGGGGTATCGGATGCCTTTAAAATGGATTCAATAGTGCTGTAAATGGGTGCGTCATTCCCGCACCTGAAACTTGACAGGTCAACCGCGACAAGGTTTTTGTGCCTTGCAACATACTTTGCGGCCCAGAGTTTTTTGTTTGTGTTTTCGCTGTAAGAGTTTTTCCAGACATCATCTATACTCATGGGGTTTTCAAGTTCTCCCGCAGCAAGTTCATCGCCGAACAGCATTGACAATGCTTCCCGATCAATCGGGAGTGATTCTATAGTAAATACTGGATAACCGCGTTTCTGGAGTTCTGACAGTATATCATGATTTATTCCTGGATCAGCATGGTAAGGCCTGCCAAGCACTGCGATCCCTATCCTTTTTTCTTTTTCGAGTCTTCTCAATACTCCCATGGCACGATTTCTCAAAACAGTGTAAAACCGCTCGAGTGATAGTTCTCCTGATGCGATTGCGTGCCTGTTTTCCAGCATGCTAACACCGAACCACTCCTTGAAGAATCTATACATCTGGAACCTGAAAAGTTCCGGCTCCGACATGTTCAGTACCGGGTTTAAATATTTTATTCCTCGCTGCTGAAACACATCGTCCTGTTTTGTGAATGCCGCCTTGACGGCCTCCGGCATTATTGTGGCTGAAGGGCATGCATGACTGTTTATGGTGTTGACAAGCTCTGTTTTAAGGGTAAGCATAATCGGGTAGAATATTGCATCAACGTTCTTTTCATATATAAGGTTATGCACGTGTGCGAGTGCGGCCTTGCTCGGGAAACACTGGTCTATCGAACCTCTCCTTGTGCCGTGTTTATACATCAGTTCATCCGTTACATCCGAAAAAACGATATTCTCTCCGGGTACGCCGAGGGCTTTAAGATATCCTGTAAAAAACGGTGCCGTCCCATACATGTTTAACGCCCTCGGTATTCCTATCCTTGTGTGTTTGCGGGAATCCAAATATTTTCCGCTTGTCCTTTTTCGCAACGCTATAGGCAGGATGGATTTATTAACAGGGTGCTTCAACGTATAGCCTGACGATTCAATATCCGTTGAAAATGCTTCACGGGACATAATGTCCGCAAAATTGGGATTGTCCTTTTTAATTCTGCTGGTCTGAGATTTTATTGTCTTTACCGCATCGATATTATCCGCCATACCTTTTTCGCATGATGCCACGATAAATCTGCTCTGTTTCCCCACGCCTTTGTGCATGTCAATAAATATCCTGAGACATTTGTTCTTACAGAAATTACAACGTGTTGTTTGGTCCTGTGTTATTGAGTAGGCAAGGTCCCGCACCGCATCAATGCCTATGAATCCCGTAGGCCTGCCGGCGAGTACACTGATAGCCTCGATCGCAGCACCTATTGCCCCGCTTTCACCCGTATATTTATGAACAATGATATTGGCGTCGGGAACTCTTGCTTTTATAAAATCATGTTGCGCCTTTACAACCGCAAGGTTGTTATGCGTGCCGCCCTGCAAAACAAAATTTTTGCCGAACTTCCCGAGGTTTGATTCCTGAACAACATACAGCCAGATGTTCCTGGGCAATACGTCCGCAAGCCCTGCCATTATCTCTTCCCTTGTAAACCCCTGCTGCTGGAAATTAACAATATCAGCCTCAAGAAACACAGCGCATCCGTAGTTAAACGATGGTGCACGTGCCGCTTTTAATGCAACTTCAGCATATTCGTTAATCTCATAACCGAACCTGTTTGCGGTATTCTGCAGAAAATATCCGTTGCCGGCAGAACATTGCGTGTTCAGCCTGAAGTCTTTTACCCTGCCGTTGTCCAGGAATATGATCTTTATGTCCTGTCCGCCCACATCGCAGATTACGTCTACGTCCTTGTAAAAATGAAGCGCCGATTTTGTATGCGCCACGGTCTCAACGATAGCAACATCCGCACCTACCGCCTCTTTTATCATGTCCTTTGCATAGCCTGTTGTGCCTGCACCGAGTATCTCAAGTTTTTTACCGTTGGTGATTACGGCATCGTTTAAACTCAGGATGATCTGTTTCGTATCATCTATCGGATTACCGCGCGAGAGTATGTAAGACCGTTCAATGACCTCTCCGTCCCCTGTAATAAGCACACCCTTTGTTGATGTGGAACCTCCGTCTATACCAAGATATGCCTTAATAACTTTATCACTGTTAAGCCTTAAGTCCGCTTTATAAGACGGGGATACACTTTTCAGAAAAGACACGGCGTCCTTGTGTTTGCCGGAATGCCCCTGTAATCCGGGATTATAGGTATTCCTTATTTTGCCGAGATGCTGTGAAAGCAGGGCTGCACCGCTAAACCTGCTTTCCCTCCCATCCGATATGCCGTAGAATATGCTTCCTATTGCGGCAAAAAACTGGGCATTGTCCGGCACTCTAATATGGAATGCTGGATCATTTTTTACTTTTATGCCTCTCTGCTCCCATAGCAGCGGTATATTATGCTGCCACGCCTGTTTTAATGCAGGTATAAATGTGTTAGGCCCTCCGAGCAGCAACACATCAGGGTTAAGCGTATTGCCGCGCGTGAGGACACTCAGGTTCTGCTGTACTATTGCCTCAAACAATGATGCCATGAGCTCTTCCGGTGGGACTCCCTGCTTCTGAAGACTGTTTATGTCCATCTCGGCAAACACGCCGCACCTGCCTGCAACTGCGTGTATCTTTATACCGGCATATTTAAGATTCGAGAGGTACTGTTGTGTAATATTTAGTTTTACTGCGATCCTGTCTATAACTGTTCCTGTGCCGCCTGCACACTTGTCATTCATGGTTGTAAATATGCGCTTCCTGCCTGTAGACGGATCTACAGACCATATTATTGCCTTTGCATCCTGTCCGCCTATTTCAATTACGCTGTTTATGTCCGGGTACAGCTTTTCTACCACAAGGGTTACTGCGTTGACTTCCTGTACATACCTGCACCCTAATACGGATGCGATCGTGGCTCCACCGCTGCCTGTGACAAAAAGGCTTATGTCCGCATTACCGAACCGCTCCTGCACTGCTGACAGAAACTCTATGACCGTTTCTATCTGTCTCGCCTCGTGCCTCTGATAGGAACTGTAAAGTATGCTTTGGGCATCATCCAGCACAACGCCCTTTACTGTTGTAGAACCGACATCGAGGCCCGTGTAATAATGTCCAGTACCGCGGGGTATGTTATTTGAGGGATAACCCATATAAACTAAAATCAATTAACCCTTTTATAATGATATCAACCCGCGGGAGATTATTATCGGTACGCGTAATCTTATCCATGATCTCCTTTATTCCGCCGGTTATAAATGCGGCAATAAGTTTAAGGTTACACTGCTTAACGAGATTCATCTGTATGCCGAGTGTTAATGCACTCTCTATAAGGGCGGTAATTTTGTTATAGAAGCTGTCAATCTTCTGGTCGGTAATCCCGTCGAGACCTGGAGCGTGCCTGAATAGTATCCTTGCAAGCTCAGGGTCGTCGGTTGCAAATTGAAAGACCCTTTTTATATTATCCGATATCTGTTCCAGAGGCGGTTTTTGATCTTTCCCGACAATGACCCTTTTCACGGCATTATTGATCCTCTCGAGCAACTGATCAAACAGGGCATCAAAGATTTCCCTCTTATCCTTAAAATAAATGTAAAACGTGCCTCTCGCTATATCGGCACGTTTTATGATATCGCTTATACTCGTTTCATGGTAGCCTTTTATAGCGAACATCTCTTTTGCCGCACTTAAAATTAATAGCTTTCTTTCTTCATGTAACATCGCACCCTCTATTAGACTGACATGTCAGTCTAATTATATAGTAAACCAGTGTTTGTCAATATTTTTTTAATATGATCAAATAATCTTATTTATTACAGAGTTATCCTGCTTAGATGTCTTTTCGCATGATTGGCCATTTAACATTAAAATTAGGCAAGTTTATCTGCTTATGAACTTCCATATTTTTTAAATGCACTTTTGGGTTAAACAACTTCTTAGCAATTAAAAGCGGGCGACCGGACTCGAACCGGCGACGTCAAGCTTGGGAAGCTTGCATTCTACCACTGAATTACACCCGCATTTGTGTCACTTTTAACAGAATGTTTTAGATATGTCAATTTACCGTATAAGCATACCGGGTAGTCCGCTGATGTCAAGCTCAGCGACATTATAAATTTGCATAATAGCTGTACATTAAAATCGTTTATAACGCATTGTATCCTGTTTCGCCTGTTCTTATTCTAAGTGCTTCCTCTATTGATAAAACGAATATTTTCCCGTCGCCGATTGAACCGGTTTTAGCAGCATCTGCAATTGCAGTTACTATTTTTTCAGACTGCTCGTTCTGTACAACGATCTCGAGTTTTAGTTTTGGGACAAAATCTGTCTTATATTCTGCGCCCCTGTAAAATTCTGTATGTCCTTTTTGTCTGCCAAAGCCTTTAACCTCGGTTATTGTCATACCCATTATACTCAATTCTACAAGTGCAGCCTTCACCTTATCAAGGGTAAACGGTTTTATTATTGCTATGATCATCTTCATCTGTTCCTCCTACAGATAAAGTATAAAGCATAAGCTGTGCCAAATGATATTTTTTCAATGAGCAGCCGGAGATAAGGCTTAAGACATGATGTTTTATAAAACATAATAATAAAAATATTACACTAATGTGATGATGAGACAATAATGTTATAGATGCGTTGTCACCCAAATAACCTATTTAAAGAATCAGGGAGTCTATGAGATTACTAAAAATCTGGGTCTGCAGAGTTAGCCTCCTCATAAACCATCTCAGAGAAATTTCATTTTTACCGGCTTTTTCTTACCGATTTTTATGATATAATTGCCGTGTGCGTTTAGTTTATAAAAGATATCATTTATGGTTTCATTGTTTATGCTTATACTGCCGCTCTGTATAAGCCTTTTTGTTTCCGATTTACTTGATACAAGACCTGTATCCGCAAACAGATCGTATAATAAAACAGACTCCGCTGCGGTATGCATTTCATACTCTTTTAAATTGCCGGGAAGCTCTTTTCTTGAGAATATTCTTTCAAAATCATGCATCGCTTCATTTGCTTTTTCTTCCGAATGAAATCTTTTACAAATCATAAATGCAAGTTGTTTTTTAATATCCATTGGGTTTTGTTTTTTTGAAAGTGACTGCTCTTTTAATGATGCAATCACTGATTCCGGCAGATCCGTCAGCAGTTCATAGTACGACCACATCAATTCATCGGATATGCTCATGATCTTTCCGAACATCATATCGGCCGGTTCATCAATGCCGATATAGTTACCATAAGATTTGCTCATTTTTTTTATGCCGTCGAGTCCTGGTAATAACGGCATTGTTAAAACGATTTGCGGTTTTTGATTATAAGCCTCCTGCAGAACCCTGCCTACAAGAAGGTTAAATTTTTGATCGTTTCCACCTATCTCCACATCTGCATTAAGCATAACAGAATCATAGCCCTGCATTAATGGATAAAGAAGTTCATGGATCCCAATAGGTTTATTCTCCGTATAACGATTTTTAAAATCATCTCTTTCAAGCAGCCTTGCTATGGTGTAGTTTGACGTGAGTTTCATTAGTTGTATCATATCCATTTTCATAAACCATTCGGAATTGTATCTGACTTCTGTTTTTACAGGATCAAGGATCTTAAAAGCCTGCTCGGTATAAGTCTTTGCGTTTCTGAGCACCTGTTCTCTTGAAAGCTGTGGTCTTGTTACCGATACACCTGTTGGATCGCCTATCATTGCCGTAAAATCACCTATAAGGAATAAAACGGTATGTCCTGCAAGCTGAAAATGCCTTAGTTTTTCCATTAAAACGGTGTGTCCAAGGTGTATATCTGCCGATGTTGGATCAAATCCGGCTTTTACCCTTAGAGTATGCTTTGACAGAATACGTTCTTTTAATTCACTTTCCCGTATAATTTCAACTGAACCTTTTTTTATGAGGGACAATGTATCCATTAGAATTAAAAATCCAAACTTGGAAAACTATTTAAAAAGGAGGGCGTAATCAAACGCCCTCCTTGAAGTGCTGGATCAGGCTTTGATTATACAATTTACAGGACAAACAGCAACGCAGTATTGAACTGTAATCTTACCTGCTTTTATTTCCTCTTCATCTTCTGTACACTTTGCAGGGTCTATTATATATAGATCCCCGGGACTTATAGCACCACGTGGACATTCAGGCTCGCACACGCCACAGGCTATACATTCCTCTGTAATTTTCAATGCCATGTCAATCTCCTCCTTTTAAAGTTATCTGTTTTAGTATACTTTATAATATAGCGTCCTTCAGGGCAAACATAGTTTAAAGCCACTTTTTTTTATAATGTAAAGAATTATCTTTATACATGTTCATTGCCGTCATTGCAAGCAGCTTTGCTCCTGATTTCACCATTTTATACGCAAAAGGTTTGTCTCCTGCAACCCTGAACGCCTCCGAATGAGCCGGCGTTGCTCTATGCGTAATTTTCAAGGTAGGGTGTATTGTTCTTACAACATGGCTTACATTGCCTATATCGGATGAACCAAGTTCATGATCGGTAAAAAAATTGTCAACCTTTATCCCCATCTCCCTTGCATGCTTTTCAAATACACGGGCAAGCGTAAAATCAGGCTTTAACGGATAATAGGTGTTGCCAATATTATTAATCCTATAATTAAGTTTATATGTTATGGCGGCACCTCTAACCATTTCTTTAAACCTTTTCAGCAAAGCTGCATGGGATGATAAAGTTTTTGATCTTATGTAAAATTCTGCAACGGCAATCTCAGGAATTACATTGGGTGCAGCCCCGCCCTTTCTTATAATACCGTCTATCCTGTCTCCGCCCCTCATTGTTATCCTGTTCGCATCTATTGCTTGAAACAAAGACAGGATACCGGCAAGCGAGCTTCTCCCATCCCATGGATTTGCAGAGGCGTGTGAAGATATACCTTTAAAAATAACCTCGTGTCTTGATAATGATAATGATAACTTTATGATCTCCGTTCTATCGGCAGGATGTATCATCATCACAGCATAAATGTCTTTGAATATTCCCATTCTGACAAGAGTTGCCTTTGCTCCAATAGTTTCTTCTGCAGGACAACCTATAATGTGTATGGTTCCTTTTGATTTTAAACTTTTCTGTACCCCTATACCCCCAAGCACTGAAATTCCTGTTATCAGGTGGTGCCCGCATGCATGTCCCATACCGTCAAGTGCGTCGTACTCTGCAAGAAACGCTATCTCCGGCTTACCCTTTCCTGATGTGGCAACAAAAGATGTCGGCAAATCATCAACATCTTTTATGGAAAACCCGTAAGAACTTAACAGATCGCATATTTTTGTTTTTGCCTTAAATTCTTTTAAACCTGTTTCGGGATTGTTGTATATGTATCTTACAAGATTGATAACATCGGAATAAGCATCATCAATTGCGCTTAAAAGCAAAGAATGGGGAATCTATACCTCCATTATTTCCTTGTTCTTTTTCTCAACAAGGTCATCTATCTTTTTTATAAATTCATCGGTAAGCTCCTGGACCCGCTTTTGGAAAACCTTTACTTGATCCTCGGTGCTTTTTTTTTCCTTTTCGCTTTTTTTAATTTCATCATTTGATGTTCTTCTTATATTACGGATGGAGATGCGCGCATCTTCCGCAAATTTATTTGTGATCTTTGTCAATTCCTTTCGCCTTTCCTCGGTTAGCGATGGTATGGAGATACGGATGATTTTGCCGTCATTAATCGGGGTAAGCCCGAGATCGGATATGAGTATGGCTTTTTCTATATCAGCAATAGCATTTGCATCCCATGGCTGTATGATGATTTGTTTCGGCTCGGGTGTTGTAATCGAGGCGATTTGGTTCAAAGGAGTTAGCGTCCCGTAATAATTTACCTTTACGATATCGAAAATTGATGCAGAAGCCCTTCCAGTTCTGATCCGTACAAGTTCACTTCTGAATACATCTATGCTTTTTTCCATCTTTTCTTTTGTTTCATGGATGATTTTGTCTTCCATAAGATTACCTTCCTGAGATCAATGTGCCGAGCTTTTCTCCAAGCACGATTTTTTTTATGTTGCCCTTTATTTTTATATCAAAAACAATTATCGGGAAATTATTATCCATACTTAAAGAGATAGCTGTAGAATCCATTACTTTTAAACCTCCTTTAAGTATGTCCATGTATTTTAACTGATCGAATTTCACAGCCTCTTTTACGAGCTTAGGGTCGGCATCATAAACCCCATCGACCTTTGTTGCCTTCATAAGGACATCTGCCTTTATTTCTATTGCCCGTAAGGCTGCCGCTGTGTCTGTTGTAAAATAAGGATTACCTGTTCCACCGGCAAATATGACAACTCTGCCCTTTTCAAGGTGTCTGATCGCTCTCCTTCTTATATACGGCTCTGCAATCTCATGCATTTCTATTGCAGACTGTACCCTTGTGTTTATTCCAAGCTGTTCAAGCACACTCTGCATTGCAAGTGCATTTATGTTTGTTGCAAGCATACCCATATAATCTGCCGTGGTTCTATCGATCCCTAGCTCAGAGGATAACGGATCCCCCCTAACAATATTACCGCCGCCTATTACCACGGCGATCTGAACGCCAAGCTGCGAAACCTCTTTTATTTGCCCCGCGATATCTTTAAGCGACCCAGGGGATAACCCCCTGCCTTCCTCTCCGCCAAGGATTTCGCCGCTTAATTTAAGAAGTATTCTCTTATACTTCAAAGCATCCATATAATGGTATTAATCCTTTGATGTTTCGCCAAGCTGATACCTTGCAAACCTCCTTATAATAACATTCTCCCCTAACTTCCCTATAAGTGCTTTAAGCAGATCACCAACAACAATGTTCGGGTCTCTTATGTATGCCTGTTCCATGAGACATACCTCTTTATAAAATTTATCAAGTTTACCCTGAACCATTTTCTCTATGACATTAGCAGGTTTGCCGGATATTTTTGATTGCTCGGTATATATCTCTTTTTCTTTCTGAATTACATCCTGCGGAACGTCTTCACTGTTTATATAAAGAGGATTTGCAGCAGCGATTTGCATTGTTATCTCCTTTACAAACATCTTGAAATCCTGAGTTCTTGCTACAAAATCTGTTTCACAGTTTACTTCAACAAGCACACCAATTCTGTTCCCTGCATGTATATATGATTCAATGACACCTTCTGCTGCTGTTCTTCCGAGTTTTTTTGATGCAGAGGCAATACCTTTCTTACGCAGTATGTCGATTGCCCTATCATAATTGCCGTCCGCCTCTGTTAAAGCGTTTTTACATTCAAGGATACCTGCACCGGTTTTTTCTCTTAAAGATCGAACCATTTCTGATGTTATTTCTGCCATTCTAAGATATCTCCTTCTTTAATTATTAAATTCCTCGGGAACATCAAGCTCCTGATTTTTTTCTATATCGGCATTTTCAACCACTTCCTGAACCTGTTCGGGTTGTTCATGCACTTCTGGTTCTTCTATTTTTGGGGTACGTTCCTGCCTGATCTTAAACCCTTCAAGGCAAGCATCAGCCATTTTTGAAGTAATAAGCTTTACAGCCCTTATTGCATCATCATTTGCAGGTATTGGATACTGAATCGGTTCTGGATTACAATTCGTATCAACAACACCAACAATAGGAATTCCAAGTTTTCCAGCTTCCATTACCGCGATTTCTTCATGATGTGTATCAACAATAAACAACATATCCGGTAGCTTTTTCATATTCTTTACACCGCCAAGATATTTCATGAGTTTATCTTTTTTCTTCTTTAGATGCATCTGCTCTTTCTTTGTTAGCTTTTCAAATGTACCGTCTATTTCCATTTTCTCAATAGATTCAAGTCTCGAAAGGTTACTTTTAATTGTTTTATAGTTAGAAAGCATGCCTCCGAGCCATCTAACATTTACATAAAACATCCCTGCCCTGTCTGCCTCTTCCTTGATCGAATCCTGAGCCTGTTTTTTTGTACCTACAAAAAGGATGGCTCCACCGCTCGCCACAGTTTCTACTACTGCTGCATACGCCGTTTTTAGTGCTTCAAGGGTTTTTTGCAGATCTATTATGTATATCTTATTCCGCGCCTCAAAGATGTATGGCTTCATCCTTGGTTCCCATCGGTTGGTTTGATGGCCAAAATGTACACCTGCTTCAAGCAGGTCTTTCATACTGACATCGAACATAGTTCCTCCCTGGTTTTAAACTTCCATCCGCCTTTATTCTGGTTTGAAGACTCTTTCGAGCACCATTAAACCAATAGGCAGATGTGCTTATTTTATTTAACTAATTTTTAAAACATACAAAAATTCAAATTACAAGCAAATGTAAAAACTTTTTTCATTTATACGTTAAGCATGGAAAGTCGGGCAGGCATGAAAGTTGAATTTTAATAAATGATAAATAGATCAGCTATGCTTTTTTTCACGGGCCTTCTCTATTCGTACCTCTTTGCCTTTCAGGATGATTTTATCAATGGATCTTATAACCTGCTCTGCATAATCCTTTGAAACCTCAACAAATGTAAAAGCCTCCATCATGGTTATCCTGCCGATACTGTTGAACGGGACTTGTGCCTCTGCTGTAAAGGTTTTAACAATATCTTTTACTGTCATATTATCCTTCTTGCCGATTGTCATGAAAAGCCTGGTCATTGAGCCCTGCTCGTTTTCTTTTACATGTTCCGTTCTATCGCTGAACGACATACTCATTACCGCTGCGAGACACTCTATCGGATCATATTGTTCAAGTAACTTCTCTGCGGCTGGGATGAAGTTGCTGTAAGCTTCTTGTTTTATTGCAGAAGCGATGTTATCAAGTATTGATTGTTGTTTTACGGCCATCACCTCTTTTAAGGACGGCAGCTTTTCTCTTGCTATCTTAGTTTTTGCTGTCTTCTCTATAAGCCTGAACTCCCTGTATTCCTTGGGGGTTACAAACATTATTGCTATTCCGGTTTTCCCAGCCCTGCCTGTTCTGCCTATCCTGTGGATATAGCTCTCGGGATCCTGCGGTATGCTGTAATTGATCACATGCGTTACATCCTGGATGTCCAGTCCTCTTGCCGCAACATCCGTTGCAACGAGGATGTCTATGGAACCTTCTTTAAAATGCCTCATCACCGTGTTTCTCTGGGACTGGGAATAATCTCCATGAATAGCGCCGGCATTGTAGCCCATATCTTTAAGTTTTAAAGCAACCTTATCAGCTTCTCTCTTTGTGTGGCAGAACACAAGGCATCTATAAAGGTCCTCAACGTCCATGATCTTTGATAGTGCATCAAGCTTCTCATCCTCACGTACCTCATAAAAGATCTGCCTTATCTTTGGGACAACGATATCGGCAACATTTATCATGACCTTTACAGGATCGTGCATATACTTTTTAGAAAGTGAGATAACATTACTGTTGATAGTTGCTGAAAACAACATCGTTTGTTTTTGTTCCGGGGTTTTTCCTAGTATGCTCTTAATGTCATCGATAAAGCCCATATCAAGCATCTCATCAGCCTCATCAAGCACCGCTATACTGACCTTATCAAGTTTTAGTGTACCCCGATGAATGTGATCTATCACACGCCCCGGTGTTCCTATAACTATGTCAACCCCTTTTTTTAGAGCGCGGAGCTGGTGCTCAATGGACTGTCCTCCATAGATCGGGATAGCGCTGAGCCCCTTGAATTTACCGATTTTGTTAAACTCTTCTGATACCTGTATGGCAAGCTCCCGTGTAGGCTCAAGAACTATGGCCGAGGTAAGACTGCCCTTTTTGCATAACTGAAGCACTGGTATTGCAAAGGCTGCGGTCTTGCCGGTCCCGGTTTGTGCCTGACCTATAATGTCCTTACCCTCAAGCGCAGGCGGTATAGCGGCTTTCTGTATAGGCGTTGGTTCTTCATATCCCATCTGGTAAACAGCCTTTACTATCTGGGCAGATATGCCAAGTTCTTCAAAATTCATAAGTATTTTTCTCCTGTCCTTAGTAAAGTCTTCAAATTCTTTTATGTCAAGCTATCATTCGCACTTTTTGGTATGTATTGTTCAAAAATAGACTTATTATTCGCATGTGCATAGGCATCCAATGGGGTTATCTTTTTCATCTTTAGCAAGTCGAGTATGGATTGATCCATAAGCTGCATACCGTCTTTTTTACCCGTCTGAATAATGGAGGGAATTTGAAATGTTTTAGACTCCCGTATAAGATTCGATACTGCTGGATTAGAAACCATAATTTCTATTGCCGCAATCCTTCCATTGCCGTCTGCCGTTTTTATCAACTGCTGGGCTATAACCGCCTTAAGCGATTCCGAAAGCATTGTTCTTATCTGCTCCTGTTGATCCTTAGGGAATGCATCTATAATTCTATCAACCGTCTTTGAAGCACTTGAGGTGTGCAAAGTCCCAAACACGAGATGACCTGTTTCTGCTGCTGTAATGGCAAGAGCTATTGTCTCAAGATCCCTCATTTCTCCTACAAGTATTACATCGGGGTCCTCTCTTAATGCAGAACGCAACGCAGCAGCAAAGCTATTAGTATGATCCCCGATCTGTCTCTGGTTTACAAGACATCCGACATTTTGATGGACAAATTCTATCGGATCTTCAAGCGTTAAAATGTGTTCCGAAGAAGTCCTGTTAATGAAATCAATAAGGGCTGCAAGTGTTGTAGATTTTCCGCTCCCGGTGGGTCCAGTTACAAGAATAAGCCCCTTTTCATAATTACAGAAAAGTTTTATTACATCAGGCATACCGAGTTCCTCAAGCTTTGGTACGGCCGACGGAATCATCCTTAACACTGCTGCCATACCTCTTCTTTGAAGAAATGCATTAACCCTGAACCTTGCCGTCCCTTTGAGTTCATATGCAAAATCATATTCTTTATTTTGTAAGAACGATTGCTTGCCATTCTCATCCATAACTTCGAGTATCAATGATTCCATATCGTTTTGAGTAAGCTCTCTGAATTCTGTTTTTACGAGATCTCCGTGCATTCTAATAATAGGTGGAGAACCTACTGCTATATGGAGGTCTGAGCCCTTTTTTTCTTTGAGTAACTTTAATAAACCATCAATCTTTGCCATAAGCCTCTAATTCTATTCAGCCCAGCTGCCGTTTTTAATTTTTACGGCTATCAAATCCCTTAATTTACCAATACGCATCACTGATTTTATATGTTCCTCTTCTATATGATCTTCGGCTAAAATCACGCCGATCAAATCATCTATTAGAATATCCAGAAGATAATTGCCTATAACTGCTCCGCGATAAAAAAGCGATATGTTCACATTTTTAGCGTACCTGCCCTCAAAAGCCATGCATATGGCATTTTTATAAACAAGTTTCTCAAATCCGGGTCCGACGTCTTTTAATATCCTGTATATCTCCGGCCTTATGTCTAAGATTTTCGCATCAGTTTTATTACCCAAAGAGCCCGGCTCACGATTTCTGTAAACGTACTCTATCATCCTTAAAATCTCTTTCTCGTCGCTTATTGCTAAATTTACCTTTTTACCCGAAATATGTTCGATCTCTTCTATGGGCTCATTTTCCAGCGGATCGGCAACGACAACATTAACAAAATCGTGAGCCTGACTTATTGTCAGCAGTGCATGTCGTTTGGCAAACTCATAAGGCACAAGGAGTACACTCTTCGGATCGATCATGTATTTTTCCTCAAGATCTGGTATATATGGAATGTTCAACTGTGAAGCAATCGCCCAGTTTATATCATCCTTTCCAAGAAAACCGAGTTTTACAACAGCATCACCAAACTTAATACCGTGCGTTTTTTGCAAGTTGAGAGCCTGTTCTATTTGATCATTGTTTAATAATTTTATGTCCCTTAACAATTCACCGAGCTTTTTTTTATACATGATATTGAGCTATACTTTTGGGTTAAGATTTTTCTTCCTTGCGAGGGTGATCAGATTTTCAAGTTTCTCTACCTTAAACGGTTTTTCTATGTACAACAAAGAGCCTATATTAAATGCACTCTCCATAACCTCTTTTGAGCCATAAGCTGTCATCACAATAACAACCGTTTGCGGGTACTTCTTCTTTATGATTTCAACAAGAGATATTCCATCCATCTTCGGCATTTTAATATCCGTAACAACTATATCAAATTGCGCTTTCTCAAGCTGTTCTACCGCTTCTTCTGCACTGTAAACGGCAAACACTTCAAGACTCCTGTCATTTGCATTTAATAATTTTGATATATTATTTGCAAAATACACTTCATCATCGATAATTAATATCTTTGTCATTTAGACTTTCCCTTTTTGTCATAAGCATTATCATCGATCACCCCTTCTCTGAGCAGATCAAAAAATACCTCAGTCACGTTCGGATCAAACTGCGTGCTCTCATGTAATTTTATTTCATAAATTGATTCCTGAAGGTTTTTTGCCGGTCTATACAAACGTTTTGACCTCATTGCATCGTAAGCATCTGCAATAGCTATAATCCTTGCCTGGACTGGAATATCATGACCTTTAAGATTATCCGGATAACCGTCACCGTTTACCCATTCATGATGGCTTCTTACAATATTGGATATATTATTGAATGGCTTTTGTTCTCTCAGTATCTGCTCGCCGTAAACGGTATGCATCTTAACGATTTCTCTTTCTTCCTCCGTAAGAGAAGAAGGTTTAAGCAGGACATAATCGGATATAGCCAGTTTACCTATATCGTGAAAAATGGATGCCCAATAAAGTATGTCGAGTTGTTCTGCAGAAAGTGTCATGCGTTTACCGATCCGCATTGAAATCAAATTTACCCGTTTGGTGTGCAGTTCAAGTGCCGGATCCTTGATTTCAATAATAGAGAGGAAGTTATTTTTTAAAGCATCGAGTTCCTGCGAGATAATCTTTTCATATAAATTCTGTCTCAATTCAATCAAAAGGTTTTCCCTTTGCTGCCTCTTATTTTTGTATAGCTCTTTAATCTTTTCTAACAATAACGATGGTTCAAACGGCTTTATTATGAAATCATGCACGCCAATTTTGATTGCATCGACAGCAATGGATAATTCGGGATATCCTGTCATAACCATTATACCCGTTAATGGATACCTATGCTTCAATTCTTTAGATAATTCGATACCGCTTTCGTTTTTAAGCATCACATCAAATAATGCCATGTCCGGCTTGACATCATTTATACTTGCTTTAAAATCTTCTGCACTTGAAAAGGTGACGACATTTGTATCTGGAAGACTCGATGTTATAAATTCGGAAAGCATTTTAAGCAGCATCACATCATCTTCTACTATTAGTATATTTTTCATATCATTTATAAATAGCAATATGTGTGCCAGATAAATTTTTAGATAACTACTTGGAATATAAAGATAATCTAAATATGGAGTATACTTGATATGGTAAATATTAAACATCAAAACTATATTAATATTTGTAATTTGCGGTTTTAATGTATGTAAGTATCTCTTATTGAAACACTAATCTTGTCCTTGCGCGTTTGATTAAAAATAAGCAATAATGATTAAATTTCCGCTGAACCTCCGCCAAGTTGGTGGCTTCTTAGGAATGATCATACAATCTGAAATGAACACAAATATGCATCAAATTGGTACTTGCTCCAAACTATGTAAACCGGCTCATGAAACGTATAAAGATATCAGTGCTTAATTAAATACCATACGTAGTTTATGGTAAAGCTTCCAAATACAAGACTGGTCAGATTTATAAGGATTTCAAAAAACATGCCGGAGTTTATGTGTTTGTACATACCGTTCTCAATGTTATACAATACATCCATTAATCCTAAGAAAACGAATGTACCGCCTGCAACAATACCCCATAACACACCTATTGACTCACTCCTGTAAAGGAAATAGGCTGATAAGAAAAATGCTATGCTCATCCAGAGATCGGCAGCAACAAAACTTTTTTGAAATACCATGTAACACTTTTCATCTGAAGATTGGACACTGCCTGGAACAAAGAAAAAGAGTATCCAGAAAACTATCGTGAATACACCGGCAAGAACCTCAAGGACGATAAACACCATGGAAACATTATTTATAACCATATAACCTCCTTAATGATTTTTATCAAATATCACAAATAAAAAAATTGTTAAAGCATAAATCGCATCATACGTTGCCAGGTAATTTAAATACACATCACAGCCAAACCGGAAGACAGGCGCACAAGTACCGTTACAACCGGCCGCATCTCGGCTGTCTCATTTGCATCACTCGGAATTTCATGGTAATTAAAAATTATGATAAAACGCATCATCGGAAAGTTTAAGTTATACGTATCAAAGCCGTGGGAAATATTTACCAGCCTTTCTTTAAAATTAAAACTCTCTATTGCCATGATGATGATCACTTTGCTTATGGTTGGCCTTCTATCATACATTCATTATGAAAATGAGAATGTGCTTATAAATGATTTTAAGGAAGACACGCTTAGCCTTTCAACAGCCATACAGATCGGCATTCAGCAGATGACAATGGTAACAGGCAAAACGGATGAGGCAAGGTTAAGATCCTATATAAAAGATTTAAACAAAAAAGGCGTAAAAGAGATCTCCATCATAAATAATCAGAACGAGGTCATAGCGAGTTCCAACCCAAAACATAAGGGGCAGATACTCAGAATAATTCACCCCAAAAAAGAATTCATGATAACAACAAGCCTGGGTGAAGAAAACCCATCAAAGCCGCAAAAATCCTACAATATTATAGTCCCGATTATTGTAGGTAATGTACAGCTTGGTTATGCACATATTGTCATGCATCTGGATGATATCCAAAGAATCCTTGAAAAAACATTCTATGAAAGAATACTCGTTGCCATAATAATCCTTAGTTTTGGGATCAGCGCCATTATTTATCTGTCAAACAGATACACAAAACCTTTGTATAATGTCATTGATGCTGCAAAAAACATATCAGATGGAAATCTCAAAACGAGATTGGCGGAAGATAGAAATGACGAAATCGGGGTGCTCAATAAGAGCTTTAACAATATGATAAAGAGCCTGAGCGAAAAAAAGGAACTCGAAGACAGGCTGCGGAAATCGGAAGAACTTTCAAAACTCGGACAGCTTTCTGCAGGACTTGCACATGAGATAAAAAATCCATTAAATTTTATTAATCTTAGCATAGATCACCTTAAAACAAAAGCAATGGGACTGAACGGAAAGATGCAGGAAGAATTTGTAAGTACGGTAGATGCTATCAAAGCAGAGCTTTACCGTTTAAACAGGCTTACAGAGCAGTTTCTTAATCATGGAAAAACAATTCTAATCAATAAACAACCGATGAACCTAAACCTGCTTCTCGCACAGATAATAGAGCTCATAAGAAGCAAAATCGAATCACAAAACATTACACTCGATCTCTCAATGCCCGACAGTATAGTTTATGCAGATGGAGAAGTTGAGCACCTGAGAACGGCAATTCTCAACATCGTAATTAATGCTATAGAAGCCATGCCTGACGGCGGGAAACTTACAGTAAGGCTCTCGATGGATAGTACACAATGTTATATGGGGTTTAAAGATACGGGATCCGGGATAACCGAAGATAACCTTGATAAGGTATTTGAACCATTTTTTACAACAAAAGAAACCGGCATAGGTTTCGGTCTGGCTATATGTAAAGACATTATAACCCAGCACAATGGATCGATCTCTGTAAAGTCTATGAAGGATCATGAAACAGAGTTTACGGTAAGCCTGCCCTTATCAAAAGTACAATTCTCAAATGCGGTATAATATTGTAGTCGTAGACGACGATATAAAACAGGCAGAAATCATAGTAAAGATCCTTGGTGATGAAGGTTACTTCGCAAAGGGCACAAACAAACCTCATGAAGTTCTTGAACTTTCAAAAAACAATTCTATTGAACTTGTGATCAGTGATCAGGCAATGCCAGGCATGGACGGGATAAAGCTGTTAGAAGCACTCTCTACAATTACGGAACCACCTCTTGTGATAATCCTTACAGGGTACGGCACAATCTCAAAGGCTGTTGAAGCTATGAAAAAAAAGGCGTTTGACTATCTTACAAAACCGCTTGACAGGGATAGACTGCTAATGGTTGTAAAGAATGCACTTGAGCTTAAAAGGCTTGATAAAGAGAACAAAGAACTGCGGGCAATAATCAAGGGAGACCGGATAGACAGCATAATTGGCAGTTCGGGTGTAATAGAAGATGTAAAGAAGATCATAAAAAAAGTAGCTCCAACAAACTCGACACTTTTAATAACAGGCGAGAGCGGAACCGGTAAAGAACTTGTAGCAAGAGCAGTACATAGACTCAGTCTAAGAAAGGATGCCACGTTCTCAGCAATAAATTGTGCAGCAATACCGGACACGCTTATAGAAAGCGAATTATTTGGATACGAGAAAGGTGCTTTTACAGGTGCCGTAACATCAAAACAAGGCATTATCGGGGCAACAGATAAAGGTACATTGTTTCTCGATGAAATAAGTGAATTAAGTACCAACATGCAGGCAAAGCTCCTGAGGCTGATTCAAAATAAGGAGATCAAACCACTCGGCAGCTCCAGCATAGTCCCGGTTGATGTAAGGATCATCTCTGCAACAAACAAACCCATAGAGCAGGAAATAAAAAACGGGAGATTCAGGGAAGACCTTTATTACAGATTAAATGTTATAACAATACAGATACCTCCATTAAGGGAAAGACAGACAGATATACCAATCCTGATTGAATACTTTTTAAAAAAGTATAATTACGCCCACTCAAAACAGATAAAAAGCATAGATAATGATGCGATTGGCCTTCTTCTTAAATACGGTTGGCCCGGGAATGTAAGACAGCTTGAGTCTGTAATTGAAAGGGCTATATTGCTTACGGAGAGCGATGTGATAACAAAAAATGACCTGCCCATAGAAATAAAAACTGCAAAATCCACAGTAATAGATCTCGGAATGTATGATTTTGAACTCCCAAATACCGGTATCAATTTTTACGAGCTTGAAAAAACAATACTTATAAAGGCAATGAAAAAAGCAGACGGCGTAATTACAAAAGCAGCGGGTTTACTTGGTATGAGCTATAGGACTTTACAGTACAGGCTTGAAAAATTCGGGATAAACAGGAAGCCTGATTAATCGCAGTAAGCCCCGTAGAAAACCTTAAGCAGCGTTAATCCATAACGCGTTTGTCTCTGAAACGGAACATCCGTTTGAGATGCGGTTCAGGCGTTTTTTGCCGGGATCCCTTTATATTTGATACCTTGATTCGCAACCCAGACATTGCCGGATGCGTCTATCACTATGCCAGAAGGTAAAAGAATAACCGCATCATATAGTCCCCTTATTTCATTAATTGCTTTAAGCGGATGGCTATTTTACCTCGTAAGACCCGTAAAAACAATAATATTTATAAGGCTAATGCAATCTCTTATCACACTTTGGAAATATCCATGTCCTCAATATAATTGACTTGATCGGCGGTATGCTTTAGAAATGGATAAATGCTGAAGACATACCTGCAGGAAACATATAATGATGCAGTTATACACAAAGAAACGAATATCCTCGCAGCAAGCAGTGGGGTATCCGTTATACCAAAGCTTGCGGGCATACATCCTCTGAATTCCAGCTTTTGCGGGAATGGAAATATAGGCACTTTACCCCGGCGTAAACGTCGAGGAAATCTTTTGATTAAAGCAATAAAGGTTAAAAAGGGATGAAACAGCACGATGCTGAAAAAAGAATAACAGAGCTAAGGAGGATACTGGATCACCATAATTATCTTTACTACGTGCTTGATTCACCTGAGATCTCTGATGATGAGTACGACCGCCTGTTCAGGGAATTAAAAATGTTTGAAGAGCAGTATCCTCAATTCTTAGACCCAAATTCCCCTACACGGCGTGTCGGGGCAAAGCCGCTCGAGAAGTTCAGCCAGGTAAAACATACAGTCCCCATGCTCAGCCTCGACAATGCGTTTTCCAACGAAGAATTCAATCAGTTTGTGGATCGAATAAACAGATTTCTCGGCAGGGAAGGGCCTTATGATTTTGTCGGGGAGCCCAAGCTTGACGGGCTCGGTGTCGAGCTCATTTATGAAAGCGGTGTGTTCAAGATCGGTTCTACAAGGGGTGATGGTAATGTCGGAGAGGACGTAACACAAAATTTAAGGACAATTAAGGCCATACCCATGTATCTTATTGAGGGCAGGTATCCAACTCCTAAAAGGATTGAGGTGCGAGGAGAGGTGATCATGAACAAGAAGGACTTCCTGAGCCTGAATACCCGGCGTGAGGAACAGGGGGAGCCTTTATTCAGTAATCCAAGAAACGCTGCAGCCGGTTCCCTCAGGCAACTTGATCCTAAGATCACAGCCCGGCGTAATCTCGATATAATCTTATACGCAGCAGGCAGTTATGACGGCGTAGAGTTCAAAACCCATTTGGAGATGCTTGAACATTTTAAGGCATGGGGCATGAAGACGAACCCTCTTAATAAACTACTGCACACAAAGGATGATGTGTTTAAATATTTCTCGGATATAGAAAAAAAAAGGGACGACCTTCCCTACGAATGCGATGGGGTCGTTTTTAAGATAAATTCCCTGTCTCTTCAGAGGTTCCTTGGTGAGGTTTCACGCAATCCGCGATGGGCAATAGCTTACAAGTTCAAACCCAGGACAGCAATGACGAAAGTACTGGACATAGTACCTCAGGTCGGCAGGACCGGTATACTAACCCCTGTTGCACTGCTTGAGCCGGTCAATATCGGAGGTGCAAGGATACAGCGTTCAACGCTGCACAACCAGAGTGAATTGGACAAAAAGGATATACGGATAGGTGATACGGTCGTTGTGGAGAGAGCAGGTGACGTTATACCTGAGGTTGTAAACGTTGTTAAGGAAAAAAGGACCGGTAAAGAGGTACCCTTTCATATGCCTGATAAATGTCCGGTATGCGGTTCTAAAATTGAGAAACTCGAAGACGATATATTTTACAGATGCATAAATATTTCATGCCCGGCCCAGGTTAAAGAAAAAATACGGCATTTCGCACAGCGCGGTGCAATGAACATTGAAGGGCTTGGAGAAAAATGGATCAGCACTCTTGTTGATAAAAACATTGTTCAGGATGTCGCATCGCTTTACGCATTGAAAAAGGAAGATATCATATCCATGGAGCGAATGGGCGATGTGCTTGCGAAAAAACTCACCGATGCTGTCCAAAAAAGCAGGGGTGCACAGCTTGACAGGTTTATCTTTGCCCTCGGCATACTGCATGTGGGAGAGCACATAGCAAAGACACTCGCTATGAAGTTTAAGAGTATCGATGACCTTGAAAAGGCAACAAAAGAGGAACTTCAGCAAATCGAAGGCATAGGCCCTGAGATTGCCGAGAGTATTCATGATTTCTTTTATACGAAAGAGAATCAGATTCTTCTCGGGAAATTAATGTCATTCCTCAACATTACGAACCCGTATGAAGGAGCCGTCACCGGGCACCTGAAGGGCATGAGGTTTATCTTTACCGGCGGACTTACCGCGCTTTCACGGGATCAGGCAAAACAGCTTGTCGAGCAAAACGGGGGCAGTGTCACGGAATCGATTAGTAAAAAGGTTGATTATGTCGTTGCCGGGGATCAACCCGGCTCGAAATTGGATAAAGCCCGATCCTTTGGCCTGAAGATCCTGTCAGAGGATGAATTCCTTAAGCTGGTGCGTGACCAAAAATAATGCCGTCATAAGACAGAAATAAAAAGCCCCGCAGCAATGCGCGGGGCTTTTTTAATTCAAAACAAGTTTATAAATTTACAGGAACAATGGTGCCATGACAAGTGTAACCGTAGCCAATAATTTAATAAGAACGTGGATAGATGGACCTGCTGTATCCTTGAATGGGTCGCCTACCGTATCACCTACAACCGCTGCCTTGTGTGCATCGGATCCCTTGCCTCCAAACATACCTGTTTCTATGTACTTCTTTGCATTATCCCATGCACCACCGCCGTTGTTCATAACCACGGCAAGCAATACGCCGGTAATTGTTCCAACCATTAGAAAACCTCCAACTGCCTGTGCACCAACATCAAACCTCTTAAAAATTAACCCTATAACAATCGGTGAAAGTATTGGCA
The DNA here is from genome assembly GCA_023382265.1 of Deltaproteobacteria bacterium. Taxonomy (NCBI): domain Bacteria; kingdom Pseudomonadati; phylum Myxococcota; class Myxococcia; species Deltaproteobacteria bacterium. The sequence goes on from JAMCPX010000007.1 coordinate 40,329, forward strand.
GGATACCCGGAAGTATCATCTTCTTAAGGGCTGTCTTTGTAACAATATCAACTGTTCGTGCATAATCCGGCTTTGAAGTGCCTTTCATAATGCCCGGGTTTTCCTTAAATTGCGCCCTGACATCGCTTATTACCGAATACGCTGCTTTACCGACAGCACTTATTGCGAGCGATGCAAATATAAATACCAGCATTCCACCAAACATAGCAGCGACAAATATATGTACCTCTGCAAGATTGATGGTATGTGCCATAGTATAAATCTGTTGTGCAGTATAGCTTGCAAAGTTCTTTGATTTCTGCATCAATTCGCCGACATCGTCAAGGTATGCATTGAATAGCAGGAATGCCGCAAGTGCCGCACTGCCTATTGCATAGCCTTTTGTCAATGCCTTTGTTGTATTACCAACAGCATCAAGCCTGTCGGTCTTCTTCCTGATCTCTTCCGGCTGTTGTGACATCTCGATGATGCCTCCTGCATTATCCGTTATCGGACCGAATGTATCCATTGCAAGGATGTAAGCGGAGGTTGAAAGCATACCCATTGTTGCAATCGCAGTTCCAAAAAATCCGCCGCCTGATATAGCAACTTTTCCAGGATGCATTGCCATTTCGAGATCACTTCCCTTGATTCCAAAGTAGTAGGAAAGAATCAGTGCGATCGATATTACTATTACAGGCAGTACCGTATTCTCAAGTGCCACTGCAAAACCCGTAATAATAACGGTCGCAGGCCCTGTCTTTGCAGATTCTGCAATTGATTTAACAGGCCTGTATTTGTATTCCGTATAGTACTGTGTGATATACACAAACAGGATACTTGTTACAATACCAACCAGACCAGCGTAGAAGAACCATATATTCCCGTTAAGCATAAGGTCTGTTGCAGCGTAAAAACCGATTGCAGCAAGTATGCTTGTAAGAAAATAACCATTGTTCAATGCCTGCATAGGATCTCCATCTTCTTTTGTCTTTACAACCATAACGCCAAACATAGCTGCAATAAGACCGAATGCCCTTGCAAGCAGAGGAAACAGTATGCCCTTCAATCCAAAATGAGGATAAAGTGCTATTCCAAGTATCATGGCTCCAATGTTTTCTGCTGCGGTTGATTCAAATAAGTCAGCTCCCCTGCCTGCGCAGTCACCGACATTGTCACCGACAAGGTCTGCTATAACAGCAGGGTTTCTTGGGTCATCCTCAGGAATTCCCGCCTCTACCTTACCCACGAGGTCTGCACCGACATCAGCGGCCTTCGTATAAATACCGCCGCCAAGCTGGGCAAACAAAGCAACAAAACTGGCGCCAAATCCGTACCCAACAAGCATGTATGGTACATGGGTTGGATTACCAAGACCGCCGTATATCAAGAATAATATAGATATACCGAGCAAACTCATTGCAACAATTGTTATACCTGAAACAGCGCCCCCGCGTAGCGATACCTTCAATGCCTCATCAAGGCTCCGTGTTGATGCGGCTGCGGTTCTTACGTTCGATCTGATAGCAATATGCATACCCACATAACCTGCGAGTGCAGATGAGAATGAGCCGAATATAAAGGCTATGCCGGTTTTTATTGCAAGGCTTGTATCGTGCTGTACACCGTAGTATATACCAAAGATGATAATGGCTGTAAGAATCGCGAGTGATATAATCGTTTTGTACTGCCTGTTCAAAAATGCGACAGCGCCCTCTTTAATCGCGTTACTGATTTCCTGCATCTTCGGTGTTCCCATATCCTTTTTAAGAACCCACCTTGCCAACCAGCCTGCGTATCCCAGTGATACGAGACTGACCGCAATGATGCAAGTCAATATTATTTGAGCTTCTTGTCCCTGTGTCATACTTCCTCCTTCTTTATTTTTATATATTTTTTATAAACCAAGACAAAATCGTTTAACGCATCCATACCTTTAAATCCGGCAACAATCATCACCGACTCTAACAAAGCCCATCCTAAAAATATCCCCATAACAATCCCTCTTAAATCGGGGAATATAAACTGTATAAGCCACATAACGAATACTAAACTTGCTTCATACAAAGTAAATCGCATGTCAATCAAAAGTAAAGCAACCGTTATACATTGAGCAAAAGTTAGCAGCATTTCCATCTTCTGATAAGTATCAAAATGTATTGGCGATATGTGCCCGATCGAAACCGCATATATAAAAGGAAGCAGTGCCGGAAGAATTGTCAGTTGATTAATCGTTGATGAGGTTAAATTCATCAGCCCCATTGCTGCACCAGTCTTTTTTTTTGCCCAATAAAATGCACTTAGTTTTTCCGGAAACTCGGACAGGAAGGGCGCAACCCATTGAATGAATATAAAGTTTGAGACCCCGAGTGTAGCAGCTATGCCCATCATACTTCCTATAAATGGACCAACCACGAGTATAAGACCAAGCCCTCCTGCCAAAAATAGCATAACAATTGTGACAGTTCTCTGAAAAGGCTTCATGGATATAACTTTACGCGGGACATACTCTATATGTTCTTCTTTGTCAGAGGAGGGTAATCTGAATAACAGCATTAAATATATAGCATAGACACTAATCATAAAAAGGCCATCATACATGTTTAGACTCCCTTTAAGATAAATAAAAAATAAATAGATTGTACCAAGGAGGAAAAATACCACTTCAATGGAGTGAGTCTCATTGATTATAATGGTAGAGCCGTTTTTATGTTTTCTATTGTACAGGTATGAAACAAAAAATACCAGCGGAAGCCCAACGCCTGTTAATAATCTCAAGGAGCCTGTAAAATTTGCAAGCAGCAAATGCACTTGCTGTTTCCATGCAAGATCAGCCTCTACCATAAATTCAGGTGCTGTTTGAAACCATGCAAGTAATGCAAGTGCAAGCCCTTGCGAAAGAAAAAATTGTGCAGACTCAGCGGCCCATGCAATTATGAATGCGAGAATCACTATAAGAGGAAAGGTCCATAAGGCATGGATTGAATGCATCTCTCCGTATAAAAGAACAGGCAGCATATTCAAGCATTCTGACATAACTGTTGTTAGCTTTTAAATAATTTAAAAGTCAATTCTTATTGTTATTCATCTTCTACGAAGCTTAGCTGATTTATTGCATTATTTGTCAGCTCATCGACAAGCTCCATATTGTTATTAGCGATATCATCTCTTATCCGGGTGAGCGATTTCAAATCATAACCTTTAAGGTTCTCTGTGAGCTTTTTCTTAATATTCTCTATATCATCAGAAAACAACTCCTCAAATTCCTCCTCATTATCCCATGCGATCTGTTTGTATCTATCAATACACGTCTTAACTATGTAATCTACAATATCATCCATAATCACTTCCTTGTATTTTTCAAAAGTTCTATCTGAAAATAGAGATCAATTCAAGAATAAACAGATTATTAGAGCAGCCTCAAACATACAATAAAGATACATTTGTACAACATTAACCGCACTGCAAAGATAAACCGGGGTGACAGGCTTATCAGGCTGACCAGAAATAGCGTTTTTATCCTGTTTTGATTTGCTAACCGATTGGTTGTATTTAGGCTGATTTTGGGAAATTTGAATTCTCGGTTACATATTGTATAGGTTCTTGATTTATAGTATTTCATGGCTTATGTATATTTTAATTCAGATTGGAGCTTATAATGGATATTGAACGAATAAGAAAAGATTTCCCCGTTTTATCACGCATTGTCAGGGATAAACTGCTTGTTTATCTTGACAACGCGGCAACAACACAAAAACCGATTCAGGTAATAGAGGCGATAAGCGATCTATATAAACGATACAATGCAAATGTGCATAGAGGTGTTTATCTGCTCGCAGAAGAAGCAACAGACGCACATGAGGCGGCAAGAGAGGCTGTAAGAAGATTTATAGATGCACCTTCTACGGAAGAGATTATCTTTACAAGGAATACAACAGAGTCGATTAACCTTATTGCATACACATGGGCAGAGGCAAATTTAAAAAGCGGGGATGAGATTATTCTAAGCATAATGGAGCATCATAGCAATTATATCCCGTGGTTCAGAATAGCACAGAGGAAGCATGCAAGCATAAAGATCGTTCCCGCAACTTCAGAGGGTATTTTTGATATGCAGGCATTCAAAGGTATGCTATCTGAAAGGACAAGGCTTGTAACAGTTACACAGATGTCAAATGTCTACGGCACAATAAATCCGGTAGAAGAGATAACACGGCTTTCACATGAAGCAGGCGCTACTGTTATTGTGGACGGAGCGCAGAGTGCTCCACATATGAAGGTGGATGTTAAAAAGATAGGTTGTGACTTTTTTGCATTTTCGGGTCATAAGATGCTTGGACCAACAGGTATTGGAGTTCTATACGCAAAGAAATCATATCTCAGCAACATGGAGCCGTTTTTAACAGGCGGAGAAATGATACTCAAGGTTACACTTAATAATGTCATTTATAATGAACTGCCCTGGAAGTTTGAAGCAGGTACGCCTGACTATGAAGGTTCCATCGGTTTAAAAGCAGCAATAGAGTATCTCGAATCCATAGGAATGGATAATATTGCAGAGTACGAACATGAGCTGACCGTGTATGGGTTAAAAAAAATGAAAGAGGTGCCGGGCATAATAATTTATGGGCCTGATGATCCGTCCAAAAAAGGCGGGATCATCGCATTTAATATAGACGGCATGCATTCCCATGATATTGCAACAATACTTGACAGCGAGGGAATAGCAATAAGGGCAGGTCATCATTGTGCACAGCCGCTCATGATTGTTTGTGATGTTTCTGCAATGGCAAGGGCGAGTTTTTATTTTTACAATACAAAGCAGGAGATTGATAAGCTTGTACAGACACTAAAAAAGGCAAAGGAGATGTTTACGCATGGCACTTGAAGATTTATATAAAGAGATTGTTATAGAACACTATCAGCATCCAAAACATCATGGGCATCTTGAGCACTTTGAAGCAAAAGCAGAGGGTTCAAACCCATTATGCGGAGACGAAATAGGGATAGAGCTTCAATTCGATGGAGACGTCATAAAACAGATCATGTTTACAGGCGGTGGCTGCTCAATAAGCCAATCCGCCATTGACATGCTTGCAGATATAGTAAAAGGAAAGTCTACAACAGAGATACATAAGATTATCGAGGAATACAAAAAGATGCTACAGGGGGAGCAGCACGATCCGGATATCATCGGTGATCTTGAGGCACTTTCAGAAGTAAAAAAATATCCCGCAAGGGTAAAGTGCGCCAGTTTAAGCTATGCGGTGCTTGAGCAGGCAATAAATCAGAAAAAATAATCGGAGGAGATAATGGTTCAATATTATGATGACCTTTTAAAGATCAGAAAAACAAAACCGCTTGTGCACCACATAACAAACTATGTTGTCATGAACGTCAGTGCCAATATAACACTTGCACTCGGGGCATCCCCTGTAATGGCTCATGCAAAGCCGGAGGTAGAGGATATGGCATCAATTGCCCAGGTGCTTTACCTGAATATAGGTACACTGAGTGATGAGTGGATCGAAGCAATGATCATGGCAGGTAAAATGGCTAATAGATCGCACGTTCCTGTGCTGCTTGATCCTGTTGGTGCCGGAGCAACTATATACAGAACACAAACCGCCAACCGGATATTAAAAGAAGTAAAGGTTAATGTGCTTAAAGGCAATGGAGGTGAGATGCAGTCGCTCGCAGGTGAAGATGTAAAGGTAAAAGGTGTTGATTCTACAACATCGGCAAGTCCAGACATTGCATCTGCACTTGCAAGTAAATATGGACTTATTGCCGTTGTAACAGGAAAAGATGACTATGTGTCCGACGGCAAAAAAACAGCGGTTATAAGTAACGGTACGGATATGTTTCAGAAAATAACCGGTGCCGGTTGTATGCTCGGATCTATTATTGCATCATTTATGGCTATTAATAATGATTATTTTACAGCTTCTATACAAGGACTCGTATCATTTGAGATAGCAGGTGAAAAGGCAGTGACAAAGTCAAAACTTCCTGGTGGTTTTATGCCTGCACTAATCGATGCAATATCAATACTTGATGAAGATGCATATAAACTTGCAAAGGTAAAGATAAAGTGAGGGGCAACAAACCACAAATACCGCCCGGCATTTACGGTATTACATCAAGGGATTTCGGTTACACCCATGAACAAACAGCCGTGTATTTATTAAAGGCGGGTGTAAAGGTCATCCAGTATAGAGAAAAACACGCCGACACGCGGATTCAATACAAAGAAGCTAAAAGAATAAAAGAGCTGTGCATTGCTTACGGTGCTTTATTCATAATAAATGATAGAATGGATATAGCCCTTGCCGTTGATGCAGACGGTATTCATATAGGCCAGGATGATATGCCAATTGAAGTGGTAAAACGGTACATGGATGGAAAGATTATAGGTGTATCGGTAAGAACTGAACAAGAGGCAATAATAGCACAAACAAACGGTGCCGATTATCTCGGTGCAGGTGCTGTGTATCCAACAACAACAAAAGAGGATGCACTAAGTATAGGGCTTGAGGGACTGGCAAAGATCATAAATGCTACAACCTGTCCTGTCGTTGCCATAGGCGGAATAACAATGGATAAAATTCCAGCATTAAAAGGACTTGATTTGCACGGCATGGCGGTTATATCGGCTATTGCTGGTGCTCCTGACCCGGAGAGATCTGCGAAAAAATTTATTCAATTATTTGGATAATGATCCGGGCTTACCGTATGAGATTTTTTAAACAATAAAATTGTGATGCCGCGAGAGGAGGAGAGAATTACTACTTTGTCTGCAAAATTATCCGCTTATCCGTCTATGCTTATTAAGAAGTTAAAGATCATACTTGAGATGATCAAATTCGAGCATACTTTATTTGCTTTGCCTTTTGCCTTGATAACAATGCTGCTTGCTGCCGGGGGTTTCCCGACATTGCATCAATTGGTATGGATATTCATTGCACTTACGGCCGCAAGAACGATTGCAATGCTCTTAAACAGGGTCATTGACGCTTACATTGATGCAAAGAACCCAAGAACACTCAATAGGGCCATACCGAAGGGACTTGTTTCAAGGCTGTTCGCCGTCATACTCGCAATAATCAGCGCCGGCATCTTTATCTTTTCCGCTTACAAATTAAACACATTGAGTTTTATTTTAAGCTTCCCCGCTTTGGCTGTTACGCTGGCATATTCGTTCCTGAAAAGGTTTACGTGGTTTAGCCACTTTGTGCTTGGCTTTATTGATGCAATGGCACCCGCGGGTGCGTGGATTGCAATAAGAGGCAACCTGCCTGTTAGTATCATGATTTTGAGCCTTGCCGTTGTACTATGGGTTGGAGGATTTGATGTGCTTTACTCTTTGATGGATCTCGAATTTGACAAAAAAGAACACCTGTTTTCAATACCAGTAATCTTTGGCGTTAAAAGGGGTATCTTTCTCTCAAGGCTTTTTCATGTGCTCATGGTTTTATGTTTGATTATTTTCGGTTTGATTTATCCAATGCACATCTTTTATTTTATTGGAGTAATGTTTGTAGTGCTCCTGTTCATATACGAGCATAGCCTTGTTAGACCGGATGATTTTTTAAAGGTTGAAAAGGCTTTTTACGAAACAAACATCGGCGTTAGCGGGATTATGCTTTTCTTTTCTGCACTGGATATATATCTGATCTCGGTAATGCACTTAAAAATATAAGATAAAAATATGTTTGCTTATTGTACGTTTGTGTAAAAAATGGGAGAGATTATCAATCCAAAACCATTTGTAAAATGGGCAGGAGGTAAAAGGCAGATTATAGATATACTCCTGGAGAATAGTCCCGATACGTTCGGAACATATATTGAACCATTTATCGGGGGAGGTGCATTATTGTTCGCTTTGATGCCGGAGAATGCCATCATATCCGATATCAATTCTGAACTTATAATTGCATATAAAACCATAAAAACACATGTTAACAAACTAATAAAAAGTTTAAGTAAACATAAGAATGAAAAAGAATACTTTTACGCTATAAGAGCCAAGAAAGCATACAGATCTGATATCATCAAAACGAGCAGATTCATCTATTTGAATAAAACATGTTTTAACGGGTTGTACAGAGAGAACTCAAAAGGTGAATTTAATGTACCTTTCGGAGAATACGAGAGACCAAACATAGTAGATAAAGAGAATCTATTTACCGTCTCTGTTTATCTGAATTCGGCTAATGTGAAGATACTGAACCAGGATTTCAGAAAAGTTCTTTTAAACGCACGAGAACGGGATTTTGTTTACCTCGATCCTCCGTATCATCCATTGAACAACACGTCTTCTTTTACCAAATATACGAGAGAGGATTTTAACAAACATGATCAAGAGGAGCTCTCGGATATCTATAGTAAACTTGATAAACGCGGATGTTATGTAATGCTTTCTAATTCCAATACAAAATTCATTAAACAACTTTATAAGGGGTATAAAATACAGGAGATAAATGCTAACCGGTTTATAAACTGTAGAGCAGAAAAACGCGTAAAAATGCCTTTTGAAGTTATAGTAAAAAACTGGTAGGCAGAAGTAATGTACCTAAAAGAGAGCAATTAATCAAGTCTAAAAAAGTAATCATGAAAAGGCTGTTCAGTAGAGATGTATAGCATTAAACCTATATATATCGTATAAAGTTACAATAATGATGAACGATTTAGATTATATGCTTCAAACATTGTATCCATGGTCTTACGTGTTTATAGGTTTAGGTGTAATGATAGAGAATATGGGTGTACCTGTACCGGGTGAAACTATCATGGTTGCATCAGCCATACTTGCCGTATCCGGAAGGTTAAATCCGTATCTTGTTATTATAAGCGGTGCTGCCGGTGCTGTAATCGGAGATAACATCGGCTACTGGTTGGGTAGAATTGGCGGCAGAAGACTTGTGAATAGATTATCTTTAAAATTTCAATACATTAACAAAGCAGTGGGTTCAACGGAAAAATTCTTCAAAAAATATGGCGGCGCAACAGTTTTTTTTGCAAGATTTATAGCTGGTGTAAGGATATTTGCAGGACCATTCGCGGGTTTGTCTCTGATGGATTTTAAAAGATTTTTTATTTATAATGCTACAGGTGCAATAATATGGGCATGCACGGTTGTTCTTGTAATATCCTATCTCGGTAAATTTTATTACACATATGTACAGGATTATGAGTATGCAAATTATGTTATTTATGGTATTATCTTTATTATAATAATATATATGACATACAGTATAATAAAAAAGTTGAAGAACCATGCATGACAAATTGTTAGACAATATACATGAAATAAACGGCTTATAAGAGGTACCCAGGCGAAATGACTGCAAAAAAAGAGTCCGGCTTGCTGAAGTTTATAAAAAAGCTTGTAAAAACAAAGGCGCAGAAAAGTGTTGATAAAGATATTGCCAATCTATTAAGGCAAATTGAACATCTAACGTATAAACGATTTAATGATTACGGTCATATAAAAAAAGCACTTACCCATAAGTCTTCAAATACAGCATCGGAATACGAAAATTATGAAAGAATGGAGTTTCTTGGTGATGCAGTATTGGGACTTATCATATCGGATCTATTATACACAGGTTACAGGCATGAAAATGAAGGCAAACTAACTTATTATAAAGATACATTGATTCAGATGAGAAGTCTTGCTTTAAAGGCAAGAAAATTGGGTCTGGCTGAATATGTAAAGGTCGGCGCAAGAGAAAAGAGAAACGGCTTTGCAAACAGTGATGTTCTGCTTGCGGATATCTTTGAATCACTGGTAGGAGCTATATATATTGATATGGGATTTGAACCGGCATACAGGTTTATAAAGACCGTGTTTGAAAAAGACATAAAACATATCTATGCGAGACCTGAGTGGGATTTTAAATCAAAGTTAAATAATATTGTTCAAGAGCTTTATAAGGAACCCCCTGAATATAAAACCATAAACGAAACTGTTGTAAAGGGTATTAAGATTTATAATGTCGCTGTTGTAATTAACAATGAAGACATGGCACACGGTGAAGCCAGGAATAAAAAAGAAGCAGAGCAGATAGCTGCAATGGGCACCTTGAAAAAACTTGGCAAGCTATAACGATGTTTACAGGTTTAATTGAACATACCGGCATTGTTGAAGATATTGATAGCAGCGGATTTATAAAGGTCAATATCAAAAACCTTTCAGAGACACACGCAGGGGACAGTATTTCTATAAATGGAGCATGCCTTACACTTGTATCGATCAACAAATCAACATACACCTTTGAACTATCTCCAGAAACGATTAAGACGGCAGGCTTCGGTATAATCAGACCATATGATATGGTTAATGTGGAGTTACCCAAAAGGCTTTCCGACAGATTACATGGCCACCTTGTCCAGGGACATATCGATACGACAGCAGATATTATAAATATTAAGGAGTCAGGGAAGCATCATTCTTTTACCTTTGCCTTGAAAAGGATTTCCCCATATCTTGTGGATAAAGGGTTTATTGCAATTGACGGCATAAGTGTGACACCATATAATGTTAGCGGTACAATGTTCACAATCGCCGTTATACCATACACCTATGAGCATACAAACCTGAATAAAAGGCATGTTAAAGAACGGGTAAATATTGAATTTGATGTAATTGCAAAATATATTGATAGTATATTAAATATTAAGAAACGTTCCAAAATAACAGAAGATTTTTTAAAGGAAAGAGGTTTTGCATAATGCCGATAACTAGTATTGAAAAGGCTATAGATGATATTAAAAACGGAAAAATGGTCATCCTTGTTGATGATGAGAACAGGGAAAATGAAGGAGATCTGTGTATCGCAGCGGAAAAAGCAACACCCGAGATAATCAGTTTTATGGCAATCTATGGCAGAGGACTTATATGCCTTTCATTGACAGAGGACAGGCTTAATGAGCTGAACCTGCCTTTAATGGTTAATGATAATACATCAAAGTACGGCACAGCATTTACAGTATCTATCGATGCAAAAGAAGACGTTACAACAGGGATATCGGCTTATGACCGGGCAAAAACAATACAGGTTGTTATTGATGATAAAACAAAACCGTATGACCTTGTCAGGCCAGGGCATGTGTTTCCATTGATGTACAAAAAAGGCGGCGTTCTTGTAAGGGCAGGTCAAACAGAAGGCTCTGTTGATCTTGCAAGGCTCGCAGGTTTAAAGCCTGCTGCTGTGATTTGCGAGATCATGAAGGACGATGGAACAATGGCAAGGATGCCTGATCTCGAAAAATTTTCAAACGATCACGGGATCGGCATTGTAACTATTGAGAAGCTTATACATTACAGAATGACACAGGAAAGACTTGTTAAAAGGGTTTCAGAGGCTAATATACCAACAGAATACGGCGGCGAATTTAAAGCTATTGTCTATGAGAATGACCTTGATTATAACCAGCATATCGCACTTATAAAAGGAAACATAGATCCCCAGGAGCCCGTGCTTGTAAGGGTGCACTCGGAATGTTTAACAGGTGATGTGTTTGGCTCAAAAAGGTGCGATTGCGGCAGCCAGCTGCACGAAGCCATGAAAATGATAGAAAAAGAAGGCAGAGGTGTAATCCTTTATCTGAGACAGGAAGGCAGGGGAATAGGGCTTGCCAATAAGATAATGACTTATTCACTACAGGATCAAGGTTTTGATACGGTAGAGGCTAATCATGCGCTCGGATTCCCGGCGGATCTAAGAGACTATGGCATAGGTGCCCAGATACTTGCAGATATTGGTGTAAAAAAGATGAGGCTCATGACGAATAATCCTAAGAAACTTCACGCAATAGCAGGATACGGACTTGAGGTCGTGGAGAGGGTTCCAATTGAAATAACGCCTAACAATATAAACGCTCGATACTTAAAAACAAAACAGGATAAGATGGGGCACATCCTGCATTTAAAATAGGAGGTAAAATGAAGATAATTGAAGGACATCTGAAGGGTGAGGGTCTAAGGATTGGTATAGTAACAAGCAGATTTAATCACTTTATCACAGACAGGCTTGTGGACGGCGCACTCGATGCATTAAAAAAAGTTGGTGTTGGAGAAGAGGATATTACAATTGTAAGAGTACCCGGCTCTTTTGAGATACCCATGATAGCCAAACAGCTTGCAAAACAGAATTTAAATGCGGTATTAGCGCTTGGTGCAATCATAAAAGGCGGCACCTCTCACTATGAGTATATTGCATCGGAGGTTACAAAAGGTATAGCAAACGCATCATTAGAGCTCGGCTTTCCCATCGTATTTGGAATTTTAACGACCGAAACCATCGAAGAAGCAATAGAAAGAGCGGGAACAAAACAGGGTAACAAAGGATACGAGGCTGCTATGAGTGCAGTGGAACTTGCAAATCTGATGAGGATAATGGACAAACAATGGGTAAAAGACAAGATCGAGAAGAAATCCTGAAGGCACTGTACAATATCGACCTTATAAATGACTATTCAGAATCATCTGTAAAACAGCTTGCAATGATGAATAATTGGACACCGGCAACCAATGATACGATTCTAAAAATTGCAGCAAATATAAATACGATAGATCAATACATATCAAAATATCTTAAAAATTGGGCTATCGGTAGAATTGCTGTTGTGGATAGGAATATTCTCAGGCTTGCGATAAGCGAACTCTTGTATGAGCCTGTCACACCTATTAAAGTTATAATAAACGAGGCTGTTGAGATAGCAAAAAAATATGGCACAAAGGACTCGTTCTCATTTATTAATGCAGTTCTCGACAAAGTGGCAAGAGAGCTGAAAAGATAGTAATGAGCCTTACAGTAGACCTTGACAATTCATTGGAAAAGCAATCGGGTGAAATGATTGCGGTATGCATGTTCGAGAGCATTGCTCCGGTGCACGGGTGTGCGGGTATAATTGATTGGGAGATCTCGGGTGAGATCTCAAGGCAGGTGGAAAGCAAGAAATTCTCTGGCGAAAGAAAAGACAGGCTTTTAATTTATTCTCAGCACACATGTGTACCGCCAAGAAAGGTGCTTTTATACGGACTCGGTAAAAAAGAAAACTTTAATCAAAAGATATTAGCCGCACTTACGAAAGACCTTATGCAGACCTTAAACACCTTATCCGTTTATAAGTTTATGCATGTACTGCCGGTTCTTTACGGAATAGAAGCAAAAGTTCAGACAATGATAAACACAATAGCATACACAATGCTTGAATATACTTATATAGAAAAAAAGGATTACACATTAAAATTACTGTGGGATAATATTTCATCAGTGGATGTTAAAACGGCATTCAGGGAAGCAGTTAACATGCTGCCTGATGCGGATATCATAATACTTGAAAGGGAGGTTTAGATAAAATGAAAAGATCTCGAATACTGGGGGTTGGAGTATACCTGCCTGAAAAGGTGGTAACAAATTTTGATCTTGAAAAGTTTATGGATACAACAGACGAATGGATAAGACAGAGGACGGGTATTGAAGAACGCCATTTCGCTGCAGAAGGCGAAGGCGCTGCAAAAATGGGCGCTATCGCAGCAGAAGAGGCGATAAAAAATGCAGGCATAAAAAAGGAGGAAATAGACTTCATTATATTTGCAACATTAAGTCCGGATTATAATTTCCCGGGCTCTGGTGTGCTTGTTCAGGATATACTTGGTATTGATACAATAGGCGCACTCGACATAAGAAACCAATGCACCGGATTTATATACGGGTTATCTGTGGCGGATCAATTTATAAAAACAGGCATGTACAAAAAGATACTTGTAATAGGTTCAGAGGTGCACTCAACAGGTATAGAATTAGCCACGAGGGGCAGGGATGTTTCAGTCTTATTCGGTGATGGTGCAGGTGCGGTAGTAGTTGGACCGGAGGAAGATGAGAATAAAGGCATACTATCAACGCACCTTCATTCAGAAGGCAGGTATGCCAAAGAGTTATGGGTTGAAGCGCCGGCAAGTGTTCTACATCCAAGATTAACAAAAGAGATGCTTGAGGAAGGCAGGCATTATCCTAAAATGAATGGACGGAACGTGTACAAGCATGCAGTAACGAGGATGCCGGAGGTGATTATGGAGGCATTGAATGCAAACGGTTATCAGCTTTCCGATATAGACTTACTTGTTCCTCATCAGGCAAACATGAGGATCAACGAATATATAGGAAATATGCTCGGCATACCGCCTGAAAAGATAGTGCATAATATACAAAAGTATGGTAACACAACTGCAGCAACAATCCCGTTATGCCTCTACGATGCACTTAAAGATGGCAGGTTAAAGCCGGGTCTGCTTGTATGCATCGTATCATTCGGTGCAGGTTTTACATGGGCTTCTGCATTGGTAAGATGGTAGTAGAAAAAGAATTTTTAAAAAATATATTGTCCACAATAACAAGAGAGGCAACAATAGATGATCTGACAGACATCTGGATGGTTGAAAGACACTCTTACGACGATCCATGGTCTTTGAACGTATTAAGGCAATCTCTTGAAGACAGGCATGCATTTAACCTCATAGCATTAAAGGAAACAGACCGTACTGTTACCGGATTTATCATCAACTGGCTCGTTATTGATGAGTTGCACATATTAAACATAGCGGTAAGTCCTGAGTTCAGGAGATACGGTATAGGCGATGTACTGCTCGAGTCAACCATTTATAATGCTAAAGCTCGTGGCTGTAAAACGGCGTACCTTGAAGTGAGAAGATCCAACCTACCCGCATTGACACTTTATATTAAAAAAGGTTTTAAGGTTACGGGTGTCCGAAGGGGCTATTATTCCGATAACCGCGAGGACGCATTACTTATGACAAAGCTGCTATGAAAAAAACTCATACAGGCATTGTTGCTTCTATCAAAACCCTTGCGTCCGATTACTTGCTTTTATCCATAAAAGTAGAGGATGTGTTTAAATTTATACCCGGGCAGTTTGTCATGCTTAAGGTATCCGATACTTATGATCCGCTGCTTTTGAGACCATTTAGTATTATGCGGGCGCATAAAAACATATACGAATTTCTCATAAAGATTCGTGGAAGAGGTACAGGGTTAATTGCAAATTTAAAAAAAAATGATTTCATTTACCTTACAGGACCATTCGGGAATGGGTTTCCCGTTAACACAGGGAGACATCCTATCATCGTAGCAGGAGGCGCCGGTATTGCTTCTGTATATTCACTTGCCCGGAAGTTAAAGAAAGATAAAAAACCGTTTAAATTATTATATGGAGCGATAACAAAGAAAGAGCTTGTTATGCTTGAGGATCTTAAAATTTTTGATCCCTTGATTGCAACGGATGACGGCTCATATAATTATCACGGCACTGTAACCTCACTCCTCGATAAAACAATAGAATACAGCAGCACTGTGTTTGCATGCGGTCCAATGCCGATGCTTTATAACGTAAAGCATATCGCAAAAAGGCATAAATCGGCTTGTTACGTATCACTCGAATCCCGTATGGCGTGCGGGTTCGGCGTATGCCTAGGATGTACTATCTTTGATATGAAGGGAAATACAATAAGGGTATGTAAAGAAGGACCCGTATTTAATGCAGAGGACTTTAACCTTGAAGACTACCATTAAAGATATTGTTAAATCATTAAAACCATCACTCATAAACCTTTCTCATGATATATGGTCTCATCCTGAGATTGCACTTGAGGAGTTTCGAACAAGAGATGCGATATGCGATTACCTGAGCGCACATGGATTTAACATAAAAAAGTCTATCGGCGGCATTAACACATCATTTATCGCAACTTACGGGCATAAGCCACATCCTGCAATAGCATACCTTTCAGAAATGGATGCATTGCCCGAACTGGGCCACGCATGCGGTCATAATGTTAATGCCTGTATAAGCGCTGGTGCTGCTGTTGCATTGTCAAAATCGGTAAACAAGGATAAATGTACGATTGCTGTTATAGGCACGCCTGCAGAGGAAATAGGATTCGGAAAACCAGAGCTTATAAGGCATGGGATTTTTAAGCCTTTTGATGCCGCTATTATGAGCCATGCTTCAACAAAACGCATGAGCTTTAGATGCATGCTTGCACTCAAAAAGGTAAAGATAAGTTTTAAAGGAAAGTCCGCACATGCTGCTTCGTATCCGGAGCAGGGTAAAGATGCGCTGTCCGCCCTTATCCTAACAATAAACAATATCAATGCAAAACGTTCTATGTTTAAACCTTACATGCATGCAAATTTCATAATCACACGCGGAGGTACGGCACCAAACATAATACCCGATTTTGCGGAAGCTTATTATTATGTAAGGGCTAAAGATCTTAAAGAGCTTGATGAGCTTATGGAGCATGTAAGGACGGCTGTAAAGGGCGCTGGACTTGCAACAGGTACAAAATATAATATTATAGAACAGGGTTACACACAGTATCCCTTCAAAATAAATAACGCACTTGTTAGGGTTTATGATGATGTGCTTAAAGAGCTTGGGCTAAAAAAGACCCGGACTGATCCCTGCGAAGGAATGGGGTCGTCCGATATAGGTAATCTTTCTTATATTATACCCACATTGCATGCAAGTACTCCCATAGGAAAGGATGCACACATCCATACGAATGAATTTAAGACGCTTGCCGTTTCAAAAACTGCTGACAGCGGCATATTAGAAGGTGCTACCACACTTGGTATGACAGGCTGCAAGATCATAAATAACCCGGGGTTATTATCTTAACAACGAATTTATAGATTGGACTGCAATATGTATCAGTTCAGAAGGCAATATGCCAAATTGAAAAACACCCCATATTGCTATAATTATGCCTATCGATATGCCTGCCGGTACCGGAGTCTGTGTCTGAATCTCCGGTTCTTCAAAATACATTGCATAAACGACCCGCAAATAATAGTAAAGCGATATTATGCTTGTAAATATACCAAAGATTGCGAGCCCGATATAACCGTTACTTATGGCCGCACTGAATACGTAGAATTTTGCCAGAAACCCTGCTGTAGGAGGTATTCCTGAAAGTGATAAAAGGAAGATAGCCATCATAAGACTAATTACCGGATGCGTTTTTGAAAGACCACTGTAATCGGAAAGCTCATTACCCGTCCCATCCTTCTTTTCAAGGTATGTAACAATTGCAAATGCACCCGTTGTTGTAAACGTATATGCAATAAGATAAAATATGGCTGCCGACATCCCGTAAACACTGCCGGAGACAAGTCCAACCACAATATACCCTGCATGTGCAATGCTTGAATATGCCAGCATACGTTTTACATTCTTTTGTGAGATTGCAACAACATTACCCACAAGCATTGTCAATGCACTTAAAACCCATAGTGCATCCGATACTGGTACTTTATAAACATTGAACACTATGATCACAAGTTTTATAATTGCCGCAAAACTCGCGGTCTTTACAGCGGTTGCCATAAACCCTGTAACAGGTGCAGGAGCACCTTCATAGGCATCGGGTGCCCATGCGTGGAATGGAACGACCGCAACCTTGAATCCTAGACCTATTAATATGAATGTAATGCCGCCCATCATGATGATGTTGGTCATCAAATCCTGTCTTGCGGTAAGAGACTTTGCAATAAGATAAAGATTGGTGGTACCCAGTACGCTATAAACAAGTGCTATACCGTATAATAAAAATGCTGTTGCATAAGCTCCAAGAAGAAGATATTTCATTGAGCCTTCAAGGCTTGCACTTCTATCCCTTGTAAAACCAACAAGAGGATACACAGAAAAACTCATAAGCTCAAGCCCGAGGACAAGAACGATCATGTTTGTCGCAGAAATTATAAACATCATCCCGAGAATTGCACTTAAGATAAGGATGTAAAAATGGCCGCCGTCGGGCTCAAACCTATCCACATAATCCAATGAAACTAATATCGTTATAACACCAGACAGCATAACAATCATAAATAGTATAAGAGAAAACTCATCAATAGCGATCATGTTTGAAAATCCCATAATCTTATTACCCCAGAGATATATGGAAGTCCCCATACCCGTTAATATGCCGAGCACGGCTATTATACCTACAGCTAATTTTCTGCCCTCTGTAAAAGCGTCAAACATGGAAACTATAAAAAGCGTTACTACAATAACAAGTTCCGGAAGGATGGCAGTAAGATTCATTTGTCCCATCATTTTATTTCATCCTCTCCTGCATCCTGATCTGTGGAGGCTGAACCGGTACCGGTTGAATCACTTGCTGATTCTGAATCTGCAGTGGTTGAGCAAATGGTTTTGGTTTGACATACTCAATATAAGACCTGCTTGCATTGTTTATAATTTTTAAAAATGGCTTCGGATAAACGCCAATCCATACAATCATTACGAGGATAGGAAGCATAACTATAATCTCCCTTATACCCAAATCCTTCAGCCCTTCGTTTTTTTCATTCTTTATCTTACCAAAGAAAACTTTTTGATATGTTCTTAACATATAAACAGCGCCAAGCACAACACCAGTGCCTGCAAATACAGCATAAACAGGCTTATCGAGAAATGATCCGATGAGTATCAGAAACTCGCCCACGAAACCATTCAATCCGGGCAACCCGATGGATGATAAGGTTACAATCATAAAGATTGTGGCAAACACGGGCATTACTTTTGCAATACCGCCGAACTCCGATATCTCTCTCGTGTGCCTGCGCTCATATATCATACCCACGAGCAAGAACAATGCCCCTGTTGAAAGTCCATGATTTATCATCTGCAACACGGCTCCATCAACGCTCTGCATATTAAGGGCAACAAGCCCAAGCATGACAAATCCAAGATGACTAACAGAGGAGTATGCAACAAGTTTTTTTATGTCAGTCTGCATCATAGCAACAAGCGCACCATAAATAATTCCTATAATGGCGAGTATTGCTATGTACGGCAGGAATATGGCTGCTGCCTGCGGGAACAAGGGCATTGCAAGCCTCATATAACCATAGGTTCCCATCTTAAGTAAAACACCCGCAAGTATAACACTGCCGCCTGTCGGTGCTTCAACATGCGCATCCGGCAGCCATGTGTGGAATGGAAACATTGGCACCTTGATCGCGAAAGAAAGAGCGAATGCGGCAAACAACCATACCTGAACACTGAGAGGCAGGTTTAATCCATACAGTTTTATTATATCAAATGTATAAATACCCGTCTGCCTTCCGTATGCATAGTATAGATAGATTATCGCTATAAGCATCAACAAACTGCCAAACATGGTATAGATAAAGAACTTTACTGCAGCGTATATCCTTCTCGGACCTCCCCATATACCAATTATCAAGTACATCGGTATAAGCATTGCCTCCCAGAACATATAGAAGAGTATGAGATCAAATGCTGCAAAGACACCAAGCATGCCTGTTTCAAGTACTAAAAACCAGAGGTAATACTCCTTTTCTCTGTTTTTTATGTAAGACCATGATCCAAGTATAACAATCGGCGTAAGAAAGGTTGTCAGTAACAACAATAAAAGACTTAAGCCGTCTACACCGACATGATAGTTTATATTATACGCACCTATCCATGAGTGTCTCTCCACAAGCTGGAGTCCTATCTGTGCCGGATTAAACCAATGTACAAGGAATAAAGACAATATAAAATTGACAAGCGATATTATCAGGGCATACCACCTTATCATTGTTTTGCCATTTATTATTGCACCGGCTATTGCTCCGATCAGCGGTAAGAAAATTATTATCGTAAGTATATGAGACTTCAATTCCATATCATCCTACCTCAACACAAAGTATGCAAACAATGCAAAAACACCAACCAAAAATACGAGTACGTATATCTGGAAATCACCTGTCTGAATCTTTTTTAGTTTTGAAGATGTCCATTTTGTAATCGCAGCTGAGCCATTTACAGTACCGTCCACGATCCATACATCGAAGAACCTCCATAGAATATTTTCCGATAACCACATCATGGGCTGTATAATAATTGCATTGTATATCTCATCGACATAGTATTTGTTTAACAGCAAAGTGTATAAACCGTCCGAGCCTTGTGCGATCTTCTTTGCGGTATCTCCTTTTGTCTTAATGTATATAAACCATGCCATAAATAATCCTGCAAAAGCCATGATAATAGAGCCAATCATAAGGAATGATTCTATTGATACACCCGCTTCAGGTACCGCTGCATTATTGAATACCGGTGCAAGATAATTGGCGAAGAGATCAGAGTTGTTCCATCCAAAAATATGCCCGAGGAGCGGGGGTATGCCAATATACCCGCCTATAACGGAAAGAACGGCAAGGACGATTAAAGGTATTGTCATGATCCCCGGCGATTCATGAATATGTTCCTGTACATGGTGATCAGCCCTGCTCTCTCCATAGAATGTCATATAAACAAGCCTGAATATGTAAAAGGCCGTTAAAAGTGCTGTTATGAATCCAAGTGCCCAGACCACAGTGTGCCCTGATGTATAAGCTGCCGATAGTATACTGTCTTTACTGAAAAATCCCGAAAGACCGGGGATACCCGATATTGCAAGGGCTGCTGCAAGAAATGCTGCATGGGTAACTGGGATTTTGTTTTTTAGACCGCCCATCTTTCTCATATCCTGTTCACCGGACATGGCGTGGATCACACTGCCTGCTCCGAGAAAGAGTAATGCCTTAAAAAATGCATGTGTCATAAGATGGAATATCCCTGCGCTAAACGCACCTACACCTACACCAATAAACATATATCCGATCTGGCTAATCGTAGAATATGCAAGTACGCGTTTTATATCATTCTGGACAAGCCCTATGGTTGCTGCATAGAGTGCTGTTAATCCGCCCACCACAGCGACTACTTCAAGAGCAAAAGGAGCAAGCTGATACAAAAAGTTCATTCTTGCTATCATATAAACACCCGCCGTTACCATTGTTGCTGCATGGATCAATGCACTCACAGGCGTAGGGCCTTCCATCGCATCCGGCAGCCACACATAGAGAGGCAGCTGTGCAGACTTCCCGGTTGCACCAAAAAATAAGAGTATACCCACGATCGTTAATATCTGAGGTGAGATAAGGTTTATGTGTGCTTGCATTGTTCTAAAATCAAATGTATAAATGCCCTTTGATGCAAACGCCGATGCAAGCAAAAATAAACCCAATAGAAATCCATAGTCTCCAACCCTGTTTGTTATAAATGCCTTTTTACCCGCATTGGCTGCAGAGTCTTTTTCATACCAGAATCCTATTAACAGGTATGAGCATAAACCCACCCCCTCCCATCCGACAAACATGAGTACGATATTTGACGATAGGACAAGAAGCAGCATTGAGAACATAAACAAGTTCAGGTATGCAAAGTACCTTGCGTATCCCTTGTCCTCATGCATGTAACCCACAGAATATACATGAATCAAGAACCCAACCCCAGTTACAACAAGTGCCATCACTGAACTGAGTTGATCAAACATAAGTTTAAAATCAATAGTAAGTGAGCCTGCATTTATCCATGTATAAACATGATCAACCAAAAGCCTCTGCTCGGCAGGCATACCCAATAGAATAAAGAACAGGTAAGACGAGGTTAAAAAGCTCAACAGAATGGCTGTACTGGCGACCCATGAAACAGCCTTATTGCCGAGCCTTTTGCCGATCATGCCGTTTATTACAAACCCGAGGAGCGGGAATATCAAAATATATCTTATAATGTTCAGTTCCATTGTATTACCATTTTAACTGCTTTAGATCGTCGATTTTCAGCATGCCGGATGTTTTATAAATCCTTACAAGAAGCGCCAGGGCTATTGCTGTTTCTGCTGCCGCAATGGTTATCACCATTATTACAAATATCTGTCCGTCCAGTGTGTGCAGGTACTTTGATACAGATACAAACAGGATGTTTACGGCATTAAGCATGAGCTCAAGAGAAACAAGCATAATGATAATATTCCTGCGCATTGCAACACCTATCATCCCTATTACGAAAAGGATGAAACTTAAAATAACGAGCATCTGATAACTCATTGATCCCTCTTCTTTTTTATAAATGTAAGTGCGCCAAATATACCCACAAGCAGCACAAATGATGCAAGTTCAAAAGGTAAAAGATAATATTTAAGCAGGCTAAACCCGATATTCTGTGCAGAGCCGAATCCACTTATCACAAAACCCTCGGGCATCTTAAAGACGGCCCGTGCCATGTAGAACCCTATTACCGCTATAAGCATTATTATAAGATAAGACGCTATAGAGGCAGGTTTAAATTTAATAAATGCGTGATCAGATTTCCTTAAATTAAACATCATTATAACAAAGAGGAATAGAATAAGCATCGCTCCAACATACACTATGATCTGAACGGCGGCTAAAAATGGTGCATCAAGCAGGATAAAAACAAAAGCGGTTAAAAAGAAAGAAACACCCATTGAGAGAGTACTGTAAAGAGGATTGGTAGATAGAATGGCATACAGATAGGATAAGATCAGCAGCACCGACAGAATATACATTAAAACGGTACCTATCATTTTGCCACCATCCTCAGGTCGGTTTTTTGCAGAACTAACTTTGGCCGCTGTTCCGCCACAAGACTATAAAAATCTGTCATGATTATTGCATTCTCGGGACACGCTTCAACACAGTATCCACAGTATGCACATCTTGTAAGATCAACCTCAAAAATTTTTGGGCTTCTCTCTTTTCTCGGATCCGGGGATTCTTCCGGCTCAATATATATCGCAAAAAAAGGACATACAGTTTCGCACATCTTGCACGCAACGCATCGTCCGAGATCTCCGTCTACAACAAGAGCGTGCTTGCCTCTAAAATCCGTTGTAAGTTCTATCCTTTCAACGAACTCCTGAGCATCCTTATCCATTACCTTTATTATGCTTCTTCTCTGTCCTCTAATTTCAAGTCTCTCTTCGGGATAGTTTATTGCAAATTTCTTTCTTCTGAAGAAGTGTGTAATTGTAACACCAAGTCCCTTTATAATCTCAATGAGATAAACGGCTTCCTTAAATTTATATCTTTTTTTATCTGTCTGATTTACCATATCTAAATAACCCTCAACATCATAAGAACGGCTGTTATAACGATGTTTAAAAGTGCAAGCGGGATTAATAGTTTCCAGCCAAGCGCTGTTAATTGATCAAATCTGAATCTCGGCAGTGTCCATCTTATCCACAGGAATAAGAACAGGAAAAATACTGTCTTCACGACGAATGACAAAATCCGGAGTATCGCCACAATCCAGTTCGGCATATATAAAATCCCGAGCTTTGGGAAAATAAAGCCTATGCTGTGAAGATAAGGTACCTGGTATCCGCCAAAGTAGAGTGTTGCAAGCAAGGCTGATGCTGTAATTATGTTTGCATATTCACCCATAAAAAAGAAAGCAAACTTCATACTTGAATACTCTGTATGATACCCGCCAACAAGTTCTGATTCGGCTTCCGGCAGATCAAACGGGACTCTGTTTGTCTCCGCAAAAACGCTTACAATAAAAAGTATAAATCCAAGCGGCTGAACCAATATACCCCATTTCGGAATTACACCAAACCACAGATTACCCTGATACTGGGCAATTTTATTCAATTGTAATGAGCCGTAAACCATTATTATCCCTATCACAGATAGCCCCATTGCAATTTCGTAGCTTATAAATTGAGATGCCGATCTGAGCCCGCCAAGTAAAGAAAACTTGTTGTTTGACGACCAGCCTCCCATTATGATTCCGAATATCCCGATGCCGGCAACTGCAAATATATAAAGTATGCCGACATTAAAATCTGCAATCTGGAGATGTATAGTTTTACCAAACAGCGTTAAATTCCCGCCAAATGGAACAACCGCGAATGTAAGTATCGCTGGAACTATGATCAAAATCGGTGCAACGATAAAGAGAAACCTGTTCACTTCAGCCGGTACTACATCTTCTTTCATCAGGAACTTAACTCCATCCGCAACTGGCTGTAACAATCCATAAGGTCCAACCCTGTTCGGACCGTACCTATCCTGAATAAAAGCGCTTATCCTTCTTTCTGCAAGTGTCAACAATGCAACCGTGCTTATAAGTACACCAAACACTATAAGGATCATTACTGTGTATATTATAATTGTTGTATAATTTACCATAACCTGCCGGCTGCTTTTTTAAGATAAAGTTCTTTTGAGAGCTCTTCTGCTTTCACATCCTTGAAAAAGGGTATAGTATCAACCATTGTTTTTAAAACCTGATCAAAGCTGCCAAGCCCCTTACCCATAATGTTGTACACAATGCTGTTAAGGATATCGAGGTCATTCATTGAATGTTTTGATTCATTTACAGCCTTTTTCAACCTTTGAACCATACCATCTTTATTTGTATAAGTTCCATCTTTTTGTGCAAAATTTACCCCAGGTAAAATCACGTGCGCTTTTTCCATCCATTCCGAGCTTTTGAAGTCTTCAACAATCACAAACGGCATTGCAGCAACAGCATCTCCATATTTATCAAGCTGATCAAATACTGGACCAAGTATATATATAAGACTGGGCTTTGATTTTAAAACATCCTCAATATCAATTAGCTTAATGCCGTACCAGTTTGCAACCTCTTTAACACCTCTCACATTTGGTGCCTGAACACCTTTACGCAGTTTAAGGTTTTGTTTGTCCATGCCAAATTCTTTTGCTTCCGAGAAGTTTATTATACCTATAGATAATGCTCCTGTATATTTTAAAAGATGCATGAACGCATATGCCTCTTCATTTGTAGCATAAGGCGAAATAATGCCTGAAACACCGTGTCCGCTGTCTTTTATTTTTTCAGCTACAAAACCGAGTAATTCGTTCCATGCATTTTTTTTCGGTTCAAACCTGTTTACGGGTTCATCAATCACACGGAACTGGATCATCTTTTTATAGTTAAATCTGCCATCATCACATATAAATCCACTCCTTAGTATCGCATTTATAAGCGGATCCGGATAGATAGCCGCAACATCCCTATTGGGATGGGTATGTATGGTTGTGATCTTTGGATTCCTCGACCTCACCCTGTAAACCGTAAACATCTTTGCATCAACGTATATCGGGCAGCCTGCCTCACACAATGGACAGATCGTTTCTGTTGTCCTTAAATTGAATACCCTCTCATTAAATCTGAAATCTCTTGTTGTTAATGCACCTACAGGACAGATATCGGCTATGTTCCCTATATAACCATAGGTCAACTGCTTGCCCGGAAAAGTTGTTATCTCAGAGCTTGTACCCCTGTACATTACAGCCAATTCTTCTGTCCCAACAATCTCCCTGTAGTATCTTACACATCTCTCACACATAATGCATCTTTCCGGATCATAAGCTATGTGCTCGCTTAGTTCAATATGGTCCCTAAGCTCTTTTGGTTCTATAAAACTGCTCTTATCAGGCCCATATTTATGAGTGTAATCCTGAAGGACACATTCACCCGCTTGATCGCAATCGGGACAGTCAAGAGGATGGTTTGTTAATATAAATTCAAGTATAGCCTTTCTTGCCTCTTTTACACGCTCTGTTGTTGTTTTTACAACCATCCCTTCCGTTGCAACCGTGGTACAGGAGGTTTGCAGCTTTGGCATTTTTTCAATCTCTACAAGACACATCCTGCACAACCCGCCGCTCTGAAAGGATTCATGATAGCAGAAATGGGGAATCTCAATTCCATTAGCTCTTGCCGCCTCAAGCACCGTAGCACCCTGTTCTGCAGTTATTTTTTTACCGTCTATTTCAAATATAGGCATAAATTCATTCCTTGCTCAGTGGACATTTTTTTGCACTCACGTGCGTATGAAATTCTTGTTTAAACTTTTTCAGAAACCCAAGCATCATCATCGCTGCTGCATCACCAAGAGGACATAAGGTATTACCCATAATGTTATTAGAAACCCTTTCAAGCAGTTCTATATCCCCCTGTCTGCCTTCACCATGCTCAAGCCTATCAAGGATCTTCTTCATCCAGACGGTTCCCTCCCTGCACGGAGTGCACTGACCGCATGACTCATCCGCATAAAAATCGGCAAGTATGAGTGATTGTTTTACCATACAGGTACTCTCATCCATCACAATAACGGCACCAGATCCTAACATTGAGCCTATCTGCGGCAAAGAATCGAAATCCATTTTTACATCTATCTCTTCGGGCAATAGAACCGGCGTAGATGAACCGCCAGGGATAACACCCTTTAATTTTTTGTCATCCCTTATTCCTCCTGCATAATTATATATTATTTCCCTTAGAGATGTGCTCATGGGTAGTTCATACACACCCGGCTTTTTAACATGTCCGCTTATACCGTAAAGTTTTGTGCCTGTGTTTTTCGGGGGAAAACCTATAGATGCATACCATTGGCTGCCTTTTTTTATAATGGATGGAACGGATGCAAGGGTTTCTACGTTGTTAACAACTGTTGGTTTTTTAAATACACCAACAACAGCAGGGAATGGCGGTCTAACCCTTGGGTTTCCGCGTTTGCCTTCTATGGATTCAATTAAACCTGTTTCCTCACCGCATACATAGGCACCGGCACCTCTGTGAACAATAATATCTAACCTATAGTTTGTTCCAAATAATCCCTCACCAAGCATGCCGTGCTGTCTTGCCTGCGCTACGGCAGATTCCAGTATCGCTGCACCTTTTGCAAACTCACCCCTTATATATATATATGAAAGCTCTGAATTAATCGCATAGCTTGCTATGATCATACCTTCTATCAACAGATGCGGATTCTTCTCTATAATCTCCCTATCCTTAAATGTACCAGGCTCACTTTCATCAGCATTACAACACAGGTATCTTGGTCCTTTAAAATCCTTTGGTACAAAGCTCCATTTCATCCCGGCAGGGAACCCTGCTCCACCCCTGCCTCTAACGCCCGACTTCTTAACCTCTTCTATAACCTGATCAGGGGTCATTGATGTTAATGCCTTTTTTGCAGACTCATAGCCACCTATTGCTAAATAATTCGATATATCGGTTAGCCTTGAACCTTCTACATGTTTAAATAATATCTGCTCCATTATTTCTTCTTAAGCTCCTCAATAATCTCTCTTATTTTATCCTTTGTAATCTGTTCATGATAATCATCGTTGATCTGTACAACAGGCCCGAATCCACACGCACCAAGACATTCCACGGCAGATAGGGTGAACATGTTATCCTTGGTTGTCTCACCCTTATCTATTTTTAATATAGATTTGATCTCTTTAAATACATCTTCCGAGCCTGAAAGGTTACACGAAATGTTTTTACATACCTGTATATGATACTTACCTATGGGTTTCCGGTTATACATTATATAAAAAGTTGCAACTCCGTATACCTTTGCAGGCGAAATATCAATTAATTCAGCAAT
Organism: Deltaproteobacteria bacterium; assembly: GCA_023382265.1. Taxonomy (NCBI): domain Bacteria; kingdom Pseudomonadati; phylum Myxococcota; class Myxococcia; species Deltaproteobacteria bacterium. The sequence goes on from JAMCPX010000007.1 coordinate 67,630, forward strand.
ATACTCCATTGCCTCTAAAGAAACATATCCGAATTCTTTCTGTGCTAAATGAAGAATAGGTAAGAGGCATGCCTCCTTGGTAGAATATTTACTCCTTAGTTCATCCACCTTTTTCAACGCTGCCTGTGAAAACCTGATCATCTGTCAAGCTCCCCTGCTACGATATTAAGGCTCCCGAGTATTGCAACCGCATCCGATATCAGGTGTCCCTTGATCATTTCAGGAAATGCCTGAAATATTGCAAAACATGGCGGTCTTATCTTAATCCTGTATGGATACTGCCCGCCATCACTCACTATATAAAAACCAAGCTCCCCGTTTGCTGCCTCTGTACCGAAATATACATAACCAGGCTTTGCCTTAATTCCATACATGATAAGCATGAAGTGATGTATAAGACCTTCCATTGTATTATAAACCTGTTCCTTTGGCGGCAGTGTTATATGAGGGTCATCAACATTAACAGGTCCGTCGGGTAATTTATTTATAGCCTGTTCGATAATCCTCAAGCTCTGCCTCATCTCTTCCATCCTTACAAGATATCTGTCATAAGTATCCCCGTTTTCTCCTGTTGGTATATCGAATGTAAAATCCTCATAACTTGAGTATGGCTGAGACTTCCTTAAATCCCATGCAAGACCTGTTGCTCTTAAAGTTGGGCCTGTAAAGCCCCAATCAAGTGCGCGCTCTGTTGTTACTGCACCTACATCTATGGTTCTGTCCATAAAGATCCTGTTTTTTGTTATGAGTTTGTCAACATCATTTATGGATTTAGGAATCTCTTTTAATAGATTCCTAACCATTGGGACAAAGTCATCCTCTACATCTCTTGCAAGTCCTCCAATCCTTGTAAAGGCTGTTGTAAGCCTTGCTCCTACGTTTCTCTCTATTACATCGTATATCCTTTCCCTTTCCTTGAAAAAGTAAAAGTAGTTAGTAAGAGCACCTATATCCACAACATTGGTTCCTATTGCTACAAGATGATCGGAAATCCTCGAGAGTTCATTCATTATGACCCTTATATACCGTGTGCGTTTAGGCACCTCTATGCCAAGCAGCTTTTCTACAGCAAGCGTATAAGAGATATTGTTCATTATTGGCGATACATAGTTGAGCCTATCTGTTAAAGGGATAAAACCATGGTATGTTCTATATTCGGCCATCTTTTCTGTACCGCGATGAAGATAGCCTATCTCAAGCTCCGAATTAACAATAATCTCACCTTCAAGTTCTAACACTACTCTCAATGTTCCGTGGGTGGCATTATGGGATGGCCCCATGTTAAGAATCATTGTATCTTTTCTTTTTCTATTGAAGGTAAACATCAATACTCCCTTGTTCTTCTTTTATCCCATGGAGCATAACGTGTTTCAGGGGATTCTAACCCTCTTACAGGGAAGTCCTTTCTGAGCGGATGTCCTTCGAAATCCTCCGGCATCAATATCTTTTTCATGTTGGGATGCCCTGTAATCTTGATACCAAACATATCATACAGCTCCCTTTCAAACCAGTCTGCCCCAATCCATACACCTGTGACGCTTTCTATTGTATCCGCTTCATCAATATCTATCTCAATGTTGAGTCTATGATTTTTTATCGTTGAGAGGAGTATGTAAACAACCCTGAATCTCGGTGTTTGATTAAGGAAATCTATACCTGCTATATCAAGAAGCTGATTAAATTTAAAAGGTTCTTCTTCTTTAAGTGCTTTCATAACCCCGGAGAGGGCATCTTTTTTTACCCTTACCGCCCTTGGTCTAAATCCAAGTTCAATATTTAATATTTTATCTACGAATCTATTTTTTATCTCGTCTATTATATTATCCATACTATCTTATGGTTATTGACTTTCTTGGTCTTACCACGCTCTCTTTTTTTATAAGTTCTTGCAACCTCATAACAGCATCGACAAGTGCCTCTGGTCTTGGTGGACATCCTGTAACATAAATATCAACCGGTATGATCTTATCAATCCCCTGAAGCACAGAGTACGTGTCGTATATTCCGCCTGCTGTTGCGCATGATCCCATTGATAAAACCCATTTTGGTTCTGCCATCTGATCATATATTTTCTTTAGAACAGGAGCCATTTTATTTGTTACTGTTCCTGCCACAAAAAGCAGATCCGATTGTCTAGGTGAAAACCTCATTGCCTCAGCACCAAACCTCGCGAGATCGTATCTTGTCCCTACAAGTGCCATAAATTCTATTGCACAGCATGCTGTACCGAAAGGCATGGGCCATAATGAATTTTTCCTTGACCAGTTTACAAACTCGTCAAGTTTTGTTGTAAATACATTATCACCGAGTTTTTCTTCTAATCCCATTCAAATGCACCCTTTTTCCATGCATACACAAAACCTACAAGAACTATAAGGATAAAAAACCCCATCTCTGCCATGCCGAAGATACCCATCGGCCTTGATATAACTGCCCATGGATAAAGAAAGATCACCTCAACATCAAAAACAAGAAACATCAGCGCAATAACATAATATCTTACAGGAAAGCTCGTTCGTGCATCGCCGACAGGCTCTACCCCGCATTCATAGGGCGAGAGTTTTTCTTTGCTTTTTACCTTTGGTCCAATAAGAGCAGAAAGTAACAGTGTAACTACCGCAAAGCCTACAGCGATTACCGAGTATATTGCTATATTTATAAAACTGTACCTTTCCATATACATAGCTAACTCTCATAAATTATAATTTTATCTCTTGTCAATAAAAAAATGGGATTGCTGTCATTTTTGTTAAATGCATTTTTTGGGCTAAAAATAGTAATGTGTTCCTATAACTGGGAATACACAGTCTACAATAAACCCAAAGGGTGTAAGCCTGATCAGGCGGCGAGGTGGCTTGTGAAGACAAAGATCCATGCACATTCACACCTGCATATTCAATCCCTGGCACCATCAGATCAATATTGAATCCTAAATGCTTTACACTCTCAAATGGAAAGAATTCACACCCAAGACCAACTGGAATAGCAATACCAGAAATGCTTGTATCGTACTTACTCGTGCCAACCCCGGATTTCGTAATGTTTGTATTGCTGGGGGGTGATACTATAGATTCCGGCGATTTCGTTTTTTTCGTGCATAGTGGCATACCTATTGCAGTAAGGAACATGCGGGGCATATCTCAGCACTGCATAATCTATTGAGGTAGTAGTACAAAAGCAGCCTTCGATAGTGGTTGGTGTGGAAATTGTCCCAATGGCCGTATGAATTTTTAAGTAGTGTCCATGTAGTATGATTTTGCTATTGGCAGTATTGGCTGTACCGGTTATAAAACTGATAAAGATTAATCTTATTACTATGTTTAATTTAATATTTCTTTTCATATCATTTTCATCACACAACCTGAGTAATGAAAAGGTCCTAAGATAAGCCCTATCATACTGATAGAACTTCTCTTTTCTTTACTCTCCGCATTGACAGCTTGGACTATCGTTACCATTTACTCCGTTAGAAGTTAGGCGGCTTATAACTATTTGCTCCATGAAATATCCCGCCTCTGATTGAGGAACTCCTAACGGAGTTTACTATATAATATACGCTATTTTAAAAATAATGATGGCTGGGTAATAACATATATACATAGGACTTAAACCTCGTTTTTATATGGAAGTGTATAGATATCAGGCGGATCGCACGACCAATGCCACGCATGGGTACCCCGAGCGAATAAGGAGATATCCTTATAGTTTTTTCGGGTTAATGGATTTATACGTTTTTACATAACCAACAATGTTGAAAAAAACATACTGAATATCATTGTAGGATTTGAATCCGCTATAACGCTGGTTTCCATCCGTTTTTACTAAAAATACTATAATCATATATTACATATTTTTATGCATTCATCAGGAGAGCTTTTTAGTTGAAATTTTGTCATTAAAAATTCAAAAGTGCACTTCTATTGGTTGGTTTGTATCTTCATAACATCAATCTGCAGTCTACCAACAACACCAAGTATGTCCATCCAGTTCGTGAGATTGCCAGTGGCAAGTATTATGTGTGTTGCATCGGCAGGAAATTCGCCAAGGGTTGGATCAACAGGCACCCATCCATCTAAATAAACAAGCGGCCATGCATGATAATAAAAATAGCCGTCATTCATAAGCACGATACCCATGGCCATTTTTGTCGGAACGCCGGCAGCTCTGGCAAGTGCAGTAAATAGTATTGTATGCGCCTTGCAATCACCTTCCGGTTTCTTAAGCAGGTCTATAGATCTTGGTATCATGACTGTAAAATTATCCTTTACATGTGTATAAACCCATCGGTTGATCAACTCAACAGCCTTTTTTGCATCCGTTTCTCCATGAAGAATCGATTTTGCTAATGCAATAATATCCGGATTATCGGCATTGATTATTGAGTTTGAATTAAGCGCATCATTGATTGATAAAGGACTGTTTTTTGTAATGCGATATGGTAATTTATAGGTTCCGATATGCGTAGTTGCAGATATATCTACAAGTCTGGATTGCACTGTTTGAAAACCTATTGATGGCAAAAATTCGTCTTTCGACAGACCGGACATATAAGCATACATGTGTGTTACTTGAGCAGGATATGTTACGGTTAAACCCTGGGCTTTAATGGCTGTTGCTGAAATAAGGTCCACATTCTCGCCACCCCATCCCTTTGTTAATGCCATATATTTTGGCTCGAGCACTGCGCGAAAGCCAAGCGGGCTTATTTCCTCTACCGTTTCACCTTGCGGTGTTATAAACATCGTTTCTTTCATATCTTTTATTGTTACTTCCAGTTTGTATGTATCAACGGGGTTGTTTAAAATGGTTTTCACTGCCTTGCCTAGAATCCTTACATTAACAGGCAGTTCCTGCTGCACGGTTGGATCAAAGATATGAAAATTATATTCACTCCTGCTGAAGCCGTCTTTGACTATCTTAAGGATGATACCATCTGAACTTAAAACAGGCTTTTTTAAAGTATACCTTTCCTGCGTGTTTCCTCCGATTCCATGCAGGTTTATTAAAAGAATATTACCATTAACTGTACCATCTGCTGCCATTTCCATGCCTGACGTTTTAAGTGAAAAACTGATGTGCCTTAAAAAATAATCTTTATCGGTTGCAGAATCGACAATGGTTGTAATGGTTTTCTCATGTCCCATAAGCATTATTCTCATAAACATTCTTTCCCTGAATACAAATCCGTTTTTTTGCGGAACAACCTGCTGATATTCATATCCTATCTTCTTGTTCCCTATATAAAGTCCCATCCACTGTGAAATGGGCGATAATCCTGTTTTTTTAATTGATGAAAAAGCCTTTGAATTGGTAAAATGTGGAATATGATTCCACGAAAACAAATATAACAGGCTTCCGGCCCATGCTAACAATATGAATGAATAGATCGATAGTTTTAGCGGTTTGTTTTTTATATCCATTTTTCAAAACCTACGCATTTGTTTCTGTATAGTCAACGGCATTATAAGCATCAGTATAATATAAATGGTGATAATGCAGGGCTATAAATCTTTAATTTCTTGATCTCCCGGGATGATAAGATCAATTCTTGGATCGGTTTGTCGTTTGTCAATAATACGGCTTGTGTAAAATCCCATTTTTGCAAAAGCGTATTGGAAGAGTAAAGCTCTACATTGTCAGGGAATGTCATTGTTTTCTCCGCATAACCCTTATTGGAGAATTCTCCTGGTTCGGGAAGCTGAGATACAGTATCCGTTATAAATGCGGATCTTAGATAAGATACAACGGCTGCTTCTGTATAATTGCTGTCATTTTTTATCCTGTACATTATAGGCACTGTTAATTCATTATCTATAAAAAGCTGAATTGAATCGCTGCCAATAATATAAGCTGCACGGTTGTTTGCAAGCCCATAAGCAACCTTTGCAGTATCAATATGCATTTTGTTAAAAACGTACAAAGGGTTTTTTGATAAATAAAGCCTTAAAATCGAGGCAAAGAGATCGTTTGTTGAAAAAACAGCAGGGGTTTGATTTAGGAGAACATTATTCACGAGGATTATTGGTTTTGAATCACCGTTTATGATTGTTACAACAGCCTTTGGGAAGTTATAATCCTGCCTCACATAGCCGGATGGGGTAATAATAACCCTTGTATTTACAGGCTGCGCCGAATAGCTATTACCGATGTTTAGATATGTCTTACCATAAAGAATTAAAGCCTTATAATCAGGGTTAGCCTTCATAATGTCCGCCATTTTAAATCCGGGTATAATAAATGCCGTTAAACAAAACACCGAGATTAATGTAAATAATAGGAATAGATTTTTTTTCATATTAAAAAGCCCTCAGATATTGTTGCAGCTTCTCTCTGAGCTCCTTTCTTTTCATTGCATAGGCAATATTCGCAAGCAAAAATCCAAACTTATCACCGCCATCGTATCTATATCCTTCAAACTGGTATCCCATCATACCTTGCCCTTTTAGCAATACCTTTAGTCCATCGGTAAGCTGGATTTCTCCGTCCGCACCCGGCTGTATGTTTTCAAGGATCGGAAAAATCTCGGGTGTAAGTATGTATCTCCCTATTATAGCAAGGTCGGAAGGGGCTTTTTCTGGTAAAGGCTTTTCTATCACATCATCGAGCATATATATCCTTTTTTCAACCTCCTTGCCTTTTATTATCCCATACCTTTGAATATCTTCTCTCGCCACCCTTTGAATCGCGATAACAGGCTTTGAATATTTATTATAAACCTCGACCATCTGCAAAAGGCATGGTTTTTGTGCGTCTATTATATCATCTCCGAGTATAACGGCAAACGGTTCATTTCCAATAATTTCTTTTGCCTGCAAAACAGCATGCCCGAGGCCCATCGGTTTTTTTTGTCTTATAGACACAATCTTTATAAGATTAGACAGACCATCCACTGAGCTAATAAGTTCTTGATTACCCTTCTTTCTTAAAGTGTCTTCAAGTTCATAATTTATATCAAAATGATCCTCTATAGCCTCTTTCCCGTGATTAACAATAAGTATCACAAGCTCTATTCCGGAAGCCTTCGCCTCCTCCACTATATACTGGATCATGGGTTTATCCACTATGGGTAAAAGCTCTTTGGGCACTGCTTTTGTTACAGGCAGGAACCTGGTTCCATAGCCTGCTGCCGGTATTATTGCCTTTTTTATTTTCATACCTACTCCTTTGCTATATTATCATTAAATAATCGTTTATCAAGAAGATAGTCTTTATTTACATGCTTTAGAGATGCGAAGATCGTATTCTTTATATACGGGTATTCCTTTTCAAGGTTTGATATCAAATTCCTGATCTTCCTTCTATTCTCAAGCCTACCCGACATCGATACAGGACATTCGGGATCGATCAAAGGTGCCTCAAGTGATACAGCATATTTAAGTGCATCTTTAGCTTTTACATAAATAAGCGGTCTTATAACCGTAACCTTGTAGTTACCGGAACGGCTTATAGCCGGCATAGCCTTAATCTGACCTGTAAAAAAAATATTTAAAAATAGTGTCTCTATGAGATCATCCATATTGTGTCCGAGCGCTATTTTATTGAACCCATGCTTTTGTGATAGGCTGTAGAGGTACCCTCTCCTCAATCTTGAGCATAAGGAGCACAAGAGTTTGTCTTCTTTGTTATATTCTACCGATATCCGCATGATCTCCGTACGTTCGATAATGTAATCATAGCTGTGCGACTTAAGGAATTGTTCAACAAGGTCGCTCCTCATTCCTGGTGCGCCAGTATCGATATGAACAGCTGTTAAATCATATTTAACCGGGGATCTGTGCCTCAACTTTTCAAGCGCGTCGAGCAGCGTATAGCTATCTTTGCCGCCTGATACGGCAACAAGTATTTTATCCCCTTCGTGTATCAGATCAAAATCACCTATTGCCCTGCCAACGGCTTTTACAATGTTACGATTATAAATATTCATAACTATTCTCTTATGCTTGATCTTTTTTTAAATATGGTCAATATATCAATAACCATTGAAAGAGGTGAATTATGTTAAAAAAAGTAGAGGCTATAATAAAACCGTTCAAACTTGACGAAGTTAAGGAAGCGCTTGGCGAAATCGGTATACAGGGACTTACGGTGATTGAGGTAAAAGGTTTTGGCAGACAAAAAGGGCATACGGATCTTTATCGGGGAGCAGAGTACGTCGTAGACTTCTTACCAAAAATAAAACTTGAAGTCGTTGTCCCTGAGGGAATTGTCCAAAAGGTTGTGGAAGCAATAAAGAACGGCGCTAAAACAGGAAAAATAGGCGACGGTAAAATCTTTGTTACCCCTGTAGAAGAAGCTGTAAGGATAAGAACTGGGGAAACAGGAGATAATGCTATTTAAATAACCTTGTATAGCCCAATAAGACAAAGTCACACAAAGTACGGCTTCCTCGTACTGTTTATCTTTACTGTTGTTTATTTTATTCCATCGTATGCTTACTGCAAGCACACTTCTAAGAACAGCAGTGAATATGTAAAGGGAAGACTTGAGAGGGTTAAAAAAAATATAGAATTAAAAAAAGAATCTATCCTTTTATCAAGACAAAAGGCATCAACAATTCTGAGTGAGCTTGATAATCTGGATAAAACCATAACTAATATAAATACCCAGATCAACGATATAACAACACAAAAGGCACAACTGTCCGATAAACTTGCAGATACCAAAACAAGAATCACTTCACTGAATAACAGTATAACCATTAAAAGGGCAGTTATAGACAAAAGGCTTGTTACGATTTTTAAATTAAAACAATCGGGCTATCTCTCTGTTTTACTCGCCGCCGATTCTGTATCGGATATGGAGAAAAGATATACACTGATGAATTGCATAATAAGGCAGGATGAAAAAGAGGTTAATACTTATCTTTCAGAACTGGATTCGTTAGCAGAAGCTAAGAAGACATACACGGATCAGTCATTACAGCTTGGGAAATTAAAGGATAATTTAAGTAAACACAAGGACCGGCTTTTGCAAACACACAACGATAAGGCTCATTTACTCGCACTTATCAATCACAATACTGCAATTGAAAAAAGAATATTAAGAGAACTTGAAAAATCAGCAGATACGCTTAAAAAAGCATTAAAATCGCTTGAACCGTCTTCGGGCAGCATATCGGGTTTTGCTGCAATGAAAGGCAGGCTGCCATTACCTGTTAATGGAAAGATATTACAAAGTTTTAGAGACAGGTTATTAAATGAAATGTCAATTAAAGGTATCCTATTTAAAGTTACAAAAGATTCTAATATAAAAGTCGTATATCCCGGTAAGATAGTATGGGCAGAATGGCTTAGAGGATATGGAAATACAATTATTGTTGATCACGGAGATAGGTATTTTACCATATATTCACATGTTGATAAAATAGACATGAAGGTCGGGGAAAGTGTCAAAGCAGGTGATGTGATAGGTAATGTCGGGGATACAGGACTTAGTTCAGGGAAAACCCTATACTTTGAGATACGTCACGGAGAGAATACGCTGAATCCCCTGAAATGGTTAAAGATAAGGTGAAATGGAGTTATTTTTATGAATAATTCATACACTTATGCTATAGTATCACTCAAAGCGATCAAACAAAATCTATCCACTATAAAACATTTACTTAATCCGGAGACACCGGTTATGGGTGTCGTTAAATCTGATGCCTATGGCCATGGGATTATTGAAGTATCGCATGCACTTGAAGATGCAGGAATAAATACATTGGGCATTGCCTTTGTCAACGAAGGGATAAAACTGAGAAAAGCAGGTATATATTTGCCTATTTATGTTTTATCGGGTTTTCAAAAAGGCGAAGAGGAGGCAGTTATAAAAAACAATCTGATCCCTTTTGTATATAATACGGAGCAGATAAAATCTCTTAATAAAACAGCGGCAAAATTAAGGAAACATACAGCAGTTCATCTAAAGTTTGATACAGGCATGGGCAGACTTGGTTTTTTAGAATCAGACAAAGGAGAGATCGAGAAGATACTGGCACATACTTCAAATATAAATATTACCGGTATTGCATCACACCTTTCAGACGCCTTGAACTCCCCATCTTATTCAAGGATGCAAATAAATAGATTCGGGAATTTATACAAATGGCTAAAGGGGATACCGGGGCACCAAAATATTACAGGGCATATAGCAAATACGGGTGCTCTTATAGCTTATCCTGAGTCCCAATTTGATATGGTAAGGGTTGGAATAGGGCTTTACGGTTATGGAGATAAAAATCTTACTCCTGCAATGTCAGTTTTCACAAGTTTGATATCTGTCAAGATGTTAAAAAAAGGCACTTATATAAGCTACGGCAGGACAGCCAGGCTAAGGCATGATACGCGTATCGGCGTTTTGCCGATCGGATATGCAGATGGATACAACAGAATGCTCTCTAACAAAGGATGGGTAGGGATCAATGGAAAAAAGGCTTATACATCCGGTGTTGTTACAATGAACCATACAATGGTAAAGCTTGATGATATTAAAGCAAAGATCTATGATAGGGTATTAGTAATGGGTAAGGACAAGGGTGTGAGCATCACTGCAGAAGATATAGCCGAAAGCTGTTCAACGATAAGCTATGAGATATTATGCGCCCTCGGCTCACACATCAGGAAACAATACAAGAGTTGATAGAGGTTCTGTTTATCTTTACAAAATGAACTTTAGTTTATAATATATCGTTATGCATAAAATCTATGACTATTAATCCTTTCAATATTTTTAAATATACCGGAGAAAAGGTACAATTATTACTGGAAGAGCTTGGCGGTATGACCGTCACCTTTGGTGAGGCAGTGGTTTTACTGTTCGTCCCTCCCATCAGACAAAAGTTGTATCTCAAACAAATGGAATTCATAGGTGTGCAGTCAAGTTTTATTGTTTTATTAACTGGTTTATTCACAGGCATGGTTTTTGCATTACAAACCTCCTATGCGTTTAAACTGTTCGGTGCAGAAAACCTCATCGGCCCGTCTGTTGCATTGTCACTCGCAAGAGAGCTTGGTCCTGTATTAACCGCCTTAATGGTCACAGGCAGGGTTGGCTCTGCTATGGCTGCCGAACTTGGCACAATGAAGGTTACAGAACAGATAGATGCACTTTACACGATGAACATAAATCCTGCTCAATACCTTATATCTCCAAGGGTTATCTCTTCAATAATCATGTTACCGATGCTTACGGTTTTGTTTGATTTTATAGGGATACTGGGCAGTTATTTTATGGCTACTGCTCTTTTAAAACTGAACGGCGAGAGTTTTATTAATAGTACTATCTATATGTTAGATATAAAAGACATTTATGTGGGACTTTTAAAGGCAGCAGTGTTTGGCGCCATCATTGCGACTGTTGGATGCTACAAAGGCTATTACGCGGGAAAAGGCGCAGAAGGCGTCGGCAAGGCGGCCACACAGGCGGTTGTAATTTCTTCTGTTTCGATACTGATCGCGGATTATATTTTAACAGCACTTTTATTTTAAGATATGAAGATAGATATCAAATCATTAAAGAAATCGTTCGGTTCACATATAGTTCTTGATGGAATCGATCTTACGATAGAAGATGGTAAAACCACCGTTATAATAGGACAAACAGGCTGTGGTAAAAGTGTCCTTATAAAACACATTATTGGTTTACTAAAGCCCGATGACGGACAAATACTTATAGACGGGGTAGAATTTACAAATATGAAAGGCAAGGAGTTTTCTAATATTATAAAGAATTTCGGTGTTTTGTTTCAGAATGCTGCACTCTTTGATTCAATGACAACGGGTGAGAATGTAGCCTTTCCTCTGATAGAACATACCAAATTGTCAAAAAAAGAGATCGATAAAAAGGTAGAAGAAAAACTCGCAATAGTGGGGCTTAAAGGGGTTGAACAACTTTATCCTTCAGAACTGAGCGGCGGCATGAAGAAACGTGTGGGTCTTGCAAGGGCAATTGCACTTGATCCAAAGATGCTTATCTTTGACGAACCTACAACAGGGCTTGATCCTGTTATGAGTGATACAATAGATAACCTTATTGTAGACACACAAAAGCACCTCGGGGTAACGAGTATTGTTATAAGCCATGATATACAGGGCACATTTAAAATAGCTCACAGGATTGCAATGCTTTACAAAGGCAAAGTTGTTTTGTACGGTAGTCCTGATGATTTTAAGAATACTGAAAACCCTATTGTCAGACAGTTCCTTGAAAGAAGAGCAGAAGGACCCTTACAGGTAGAGGTTTAATATGAATAAAGGTATGCCTACAGATATAAAGGTTGGGATATTTACTTTAGCAGTGCTTTTGATCCTGTTATGGATTACATTCCGGATAAGCAGCGGCTCTATTTTTGGAAGAACAGAGGGGTATGAGTTAAAAGCGGAATTTCATAATGCACAGGGAATTAATACAAAGACCGGTGTGTTCCTTGCAGGCATAAAAATAGGATACGTGGATGATATAAAATTAAAGGATGATAAAGCACTTATTACATTAAGAATAGAACCCGGTGTTAAAATAGAGGAAAACGCACAGGCTATAATAAGGACAAAAGGACTGCTCGGTGAGCGGTATATAGAAATAGTTCCAGGCAAACAAACAGCAGAGCCATTACGACCCGGAGGTACCATCTATTTTACAGAGTCACCGCCTGATTTTGAAGAGGTTCTGAATAAACTTAATAATATAGCATTCAATCTTGAGTCTGTCACACACAGCTTAAAAGATGTATTTGGCGGTAATAATGGAGAGAAAAACCTTCAGGAGATAGTTGATAATCTTAATAAAACCCTTGCACATATGAATCATCTGGTTGTGACAACGGATAAAAATTTAAATAGAACGCTCGTATCATTAAATACATTTACAGACAACTTACGGGACCAGGGACCCGACATCCTTAGTAATCTAAAGCTGGTTTCAGGGGATCTCCATGAAATTATAGCTAAAAACAAAGGCAACGTTAACACCCTAATAGATCGCATAAGTAAGGCTAGTGAAAAGCTTGATAAAACGCTTGGAAATCTTGAAGTTATTACTCAGGATGTTAGAGAAGGTAAGGGAGCCATTGGTAAACTTCTTACTGATAAAAAAACTGCCGAACAGGTATCACATGCCATAAGAGGTATAAACAATATGGTAGGCGGTACATCAAGATTTCAGACCATTATAGACTATAGAGGAGAATACCAATTCCAGTTTAAAAATTTCAAAAGTTATCTTAACCTGAGACTGCAGCCCACACCTGATAAATATTTTTTACTCGGTATAGTTGATGATCCAGCCGGATATGTTTCAAAATCTACAAATTATACCTACACTCAGGTTAATAATGGTCCTGTCCAGCAAACACAAACGGTAACACAAAATGTTACGAGTCAATTAAAATTGAATGCAGAAATAGCAAAAAGGATATCGTATTTTACATTCAGGGGAGGGATAATAGAATCAACCGGTGGGGTGGGAATCGATATTCATACACCTTATGAACCGGCATGGCTAAGCCTTGAGATGTATAACTTTAATAGTAATCAACATCCAACACTTAAGGCAATGATGAGCATATCGATACTACGGTATTTTATCCTTTCGGGTGGTATGACGGACATAGCCAATAAAGATTCAAGAACATGGTTTCTTGGCCTAGGCTTGAGTTTTAATGATGAAGATCTAAAAAACATCTTCGGTCTTGCGGCAAGTACTACTTATGTTAATACCAAATAAGTCTCTTGTCTGTATATCAACTTACAATTTGAAGCGATAATAGAAACGGTGAGGAGAATAAAAACAGCAGTGGTTTATGATACCATGAATTACCGTAATACAAGCTTTTAAACAACGAAGTCCAAAAAACAGTTGAAATCAGGCAAGGCTTGACATATTTTAGTATTAGAATAAAAAAACAGGAGGCAGTTATGAACATTCAAGCAACCTTCAGACATATCCCACCATCCGACGCCGTTAAGCAGTATGCAGAGGAAAAGATCAAAAAGATAGCTTCAAACCTAAAGGAGCCTGTAGAAATACATATCATCTTTTTACAGGAAAAGAAAAATAATGCCGTTGAACTTACGTTAACATCACCCGGTACAGAATTGCATGCAAAGGAAGAGGGCATAGACATGTACGCTGCAATAGACATTATATATGACAAACTTTCCAAACAAATTACAAAACTAAAAGAAAAGAAAAAAAACCACTATGCTTCAAGATCTATTAAACACATTGCACAGGAAGAGGATAATTCAGAAGAGAGTGATATCGTTGTCATTCCCGATAAAGAATATTTTATAAAACCCATGACAACCGAGGAAGCCGTTTTACAATTAGATATTGTAAAAGAGTCATTCCTTGTATATCTTGATGCGGAAGAACAAAAAGTGAATGTGATATTCAAAAAAGATGATGGAAACTACGGACTCATAGAAACAGGTGCACGCTATAAATAAAAACATTAAAACCGTCCGTATCCACGGTGTTCTTGTATCAATAAAGAACGTTGGTGTACTTATTACAGGAAGAAGTGGTATAGGGAAAAGTGAGTGTGCCCTCGAACTCCTAATGCGCCAGTACAAACTTATCGCAGATGACCTGGTCATTGTATCTCTTGACGATCGAGGGCTATACGGTGCCGCAGATCCCCTTATAAAGGGCTACCTTGAATTGCATGGCCCGGGTATAATCAAAATAAAATCTCATTTTGGTGAGAAAGCACTTGCTAATAAAAAAGAAATCAAAATGATTATAGAGTTTGTTGATTGGGAACGGTATAAGAATAAAGAGATAAGGGGATTTTTAAAACAGCAATATCGTACGCTTCTCGGGAAAGAACTTCCATTAATAAAACTGCCGGTAAGTCCTGGCAGGGACATGGCATCACTCGTAGAGGTGTCGGTAACAAGTTTCCTCCTAAAAAAAAGCGGTAACAGAGAAACAAAAGAGCTTGAAGAGAGGATACTGAAAAGAACCAATAACGCACATGCAGGATAAACAGCATTTAAACATCGTTATAATAACGGGGATGTCCGGCTCAGGCAAAACAAGCGCAATGGCCATATTGGAGGATGCAGGCTTTTTTTGTATCGATAATATCCCCGTACAATTAATTCCAAAATCCATCGAACTCATTGAGGCATCAAAAGAGGATATTAAAAATGCAGCACTCTCAATTGATGTACGAGGCAGAGGCTTTTTTACAGACCTTGTTAGCGAAATCATAAAACTAAAATCAACAAATAAAGTTACAATAATTTTCCTTGACTCTTCGGACAATGTTTTGCTCAAGAGATACAGTGAAACAAGAAGAAAACATCCGCTTGCTCATGACATTCCGATTGAGCATGGTTTTGCTCTTGAAAGAAAATATCTTGAAGAGATAAAAAGCCAGGCGGATCACATCATAGATACATCCAATTTTACGGTACATGATTTAAAAAGAGAATTAAGGTTATTGATAAAGCAGATGTCGAAAGAAAAATCAATGACCATAGTTTTACAATCCTTTGGATACAGGTATGGAATACCTTTAGACTCAGATATCATCTTTGATATAAGATTTTTGCAAAACCCTTACTTTGTGGAATCTCTTAAAAAACTGTCCGGGTTAGATAATGCCGTGATTGACTACATCAAAAACAATAATACCACAAAAGAATTTTTAGAACTTATAAGACAGTATGTAGGATTTTCAATTCCGCTTTATGAGTCGGAGGGAAAAGGCTATTTGACAATTTCTTTCGGCTGCACGGGTGGAAGACACAGGTCGGTTACCATTGTAGAGGAGGTAAGAGGTATGATAGAATCCATTGGATACAAACCCGTGGTAAAACACAGAGATATTGAAAAGGGGTAAGCATGATTGGTATCGTTATCGTAGCGCATGGACAGCTTGCCACTGAGCTTCTAAATACTACAGAGTTCATAATTGGAAAAATAGAACATATAGTATCCGTTATGACCGATCCAAAACAGTCTGTAGAAGTCTTGAGAGAAGAGCTTGCCAATGCCATAAATGAGGTTAATACAGGTAATGGGGTACTCATTCTTACAGATATGTTTGGAGGCACACCGTCGAACATAAGCCTTTCATTCCTGGATGAAGGAAAAGTTGAGGTGCTTGCAGGCGTTAATCTGCCCATGCTTATAAAGCTTGTTTCCAGTGATAGAAATATCCCTTTAAAAAGGTTGGCACATCTGATAAAAGATTATGGTAAAAAGAACGTAATACTTGCAACAGAGGTATTAAATAAAGGGTGACCATGAGAGAGGGTAGTTTTACTATATTCAATGAGCTTGGATTCCATGCAAGGGCAGCAGCCCAGTTTGTGAAACTTGCAAATAATTATGATTGTGAGATCACGGTTTATAAGGATGGGTACAGCGCTAACGGCAAAAGTATACTCGGATTATTAACCCTTGCAGCAAGTAAAGGCACAGTTCTAAGGATTATCGCCTCAGGCAAACATGAAGAAGAGGCGATAAATACACTCGGACAGATAATCAATAATAAATTTGGAGAGCAGAAGTGACCACTTACCTCAAAGGTATCGGAGTTTCCCCAGGATGGGCAACTGGTAAGGCGATAATTCCCATTGCAAATAACTTCGCCATATCCAGATATCACGTAATGGCTGACAGAATTCCCTATGAGGTGAACAGATTTATTTCTGCAATTGAAAAATCCAAGGAAGAACTAAACTCATTCAAAAATAAAATCAATACCGAAATAGGTAAAGAAGCAAAGCTTATACTTGATACACACATATTGATCCTTGAGGATAAAGGTTTAATAGAAAACATAGTGAGCAAAATAAAAAATAGTAGAATGAACACGGAGTGGGCTTTAACTGAGGTACTTGTAGAGATCGAGAAGACCTTTAACGGTATAGATGACGAATATCTAAAAGAAAGAAAATTTGATATAATACATGAAGGGCAGCGTGTTCTCAAACATCTTACGGAACGTGAAAGAAAAATCGAGCCTGAAGAGACGGGCATCCTTGTTATTACAGAGTTTGCAATGTCAAACTCTTCGTTCCTGATGAAAGAAGACATCCGTGCTGTCGCACTTGAGTTGGGCGGACTTGCATCTCATACTACAATAATTGCCCGTTCGCTCGGGATACCCGCGGTTGCAGGAATAAAAAATCTCTCGGAAAAAATAAAAGACGGGGACATGTTGCTGCTGGACGGGAATAACGGCATACTCATAATAGACCCTGAATCAGAGACCCTCTATAAGTATAAAACGGCTTCTATCCCTTCCGTTAGCACTATACAAAAAGACATTAAAATGGGCGTAAAAACGGTTGATGATGTACCCATAAAGGTTATGGCTAATATCGAGTTTCCTGAAGAAGCAGAGTATGCAAAAAATAAGGGGGCTGATGGTATTGGATTGTTTAGAACAGAATACCTTTATATAAGTAAAAAAGAATTACCCACGGAAGATCAAAGTTATAGCGAGTACTCCTCGATTGTAAAACTATTTCACGGTTCAACTATAATAATAAGAACGCTTGATACAGGCGGAGATAAGCTCTTATCAACACAGTATAAGAAAACGCAAAATCCCGCACTCGGGCTGCGTGGAATAAGACTTTGCCTTAAAGAAAAAGAACTTTTAAAAACCCAGCTCAGGGGAATACTCAGGGCAAGCGAATTCGGCGAAACCAGTATACTTTTGCCCATGATCACTTCAACAGAGGAAGCCATTGAAGTAAAGCAATTAATAGAGGACACCAGATCCAATCTTATTTCACAGGGATACAAACTCGGTACTGTAAAAATAGGTGCGCTTATAGAGACACCGGCTGCATCCATTATAATTAATGAACTATTGGACATACTCGATTTTGCAAGCGTCGGAACTAATGATCTTATACAGTATACCCTCGCCACAGACAGATCCGACAATGATGTTATTTATCTATACCAGCCCCTTCATCCTGCCGTAATAAGGATACTCGCATCAATAGCTACTGCCGCAGAAAATCATGGCAAACCTGCACAAATATGCGGAGAAATGGCCAATACGCCGCTCTATATACCACTTTTACTCGGTATGGGATACTCTGCATTAAGTATGGATAAGACTTCTATTCAAAGGATAAAAAGATTGATATCCAGGATCAATATGGAAAAATCAAAAAATATTGCAAAAAAGGCAATAACGCTCGGTTCTCAAAGCGAAGTAGAACAATTAATTTTAAAGTCATTCAAAGAGGAGTTGAGTTATGAGACTTAATCACATCGCTATCGCTGTTAAAGATCTTTCTCAGGCGGTTTCTATTTATCATAACAAGATCGGGGCATCGCTTGGCTCAAGGCATGTTGTTGAGAGTGAAGGGATTGAGATAGCCGTAATAAATCTTGATAATACCGAGATAGAGCTTATGATGCCTATTAACAATACAGGCGGTGTAGCAAAGTTTATAGAAAAAAGGGGCGAAGGACTTCATCATATATGCTTTGAGATCGATAATATAGAAGAAACTATAAAATCACTCTCAAACTCGGGTTTAAAAATCATTGACACCAAACCGGTGATCGGTTACAAAGGTAACAAGGCTTTTTTTGTGCACCCATCTTCGACAGACGGCGTACTTTTAGAATTTTATGAAAAGAGGTGATTAAAACAGTACCTTTAGATCTTTTAATGAATTTCACACTCGGACAGTTGTTTGCCATTGCCGGTGCCGATACTATAAAGAAGACGGCTAAGCCAATGAGGTCTTATTCTTTTATGCTTACCTTGATCTATGAGTTATTCATATTTATGCCTGCCGGTATATACCTGTTAATGGCATACTCTGATTGGAGCCTTATGTATTTCATAAATGCCGTTTATATCCCCATGCCGGTTAAAACATTAATACTGCTTGGTTATCCGGTGATGATTGTGCTTGGATTTTATGTTTCTGCAAAATTGATAAAACTTTCACTATCAAAGCTGAATATTTCCATACTAATTGCCTTAGTGCTTGCAATGTCCGCCATCTCACTTGTATATGTAAAAAGGCTTTTATTCGTAGGTACAAACCATGCATTTAAAAACGGTTCTGCTGTAATAATATATGATACACATCTGTTCATTGCACTTGTAGTAATTTTTGGTATAGCAATTCCCGTTGCCCTATACACATTATTTCTTGCAAGAAAGAGCGATTGATCTATAAGCCAGCATCTATAACAAAACGACCGCTCAAGTGCTATTTGTCTAAATGAAGGATTTAGACCTATTTCTTTCAAAAAATGTAGCAGGAAGACAACCGTCGTACTTGACAATCCTTTTTACATGATTATTTATTACTGCAAATAGCGGCCGAAACCCATTCAGAGAATGGGTGCGGGGGAACCAATTTGGGGCGCATTCCTCTTTTTCGAGGATAGGACACTTTCAAGTCCGAGCCTGTCAGCTAACCTCGCAGGCATTTGAAAGGGCAACTGGCATTGCGTGCAAGACCGTCGTTACCCGCGGTCTTTTTTTGCCCCGTTAGAAATTTTCGTTATGGAGAGAGGAATCTAAAACCACGTCTGTAAGGTACGCATGTGTAACTTCGGCGTATGGGCGTGATTTCTAACGGGGTTTATGCTCTTGCCCCTCAAAAAGGAGGAAGAGATGTTAAGATGTTTAAATATTGGGGGTTTATTATGCATGCCAATGTAGCGGCTGATGTTTTGCAGATCATTGTATTCCTTGTCATCCTTACCCTGCTCGCAGGACCGCTGGGCAGGTATATGGCAAGGGTTTACCAGGGCGAGCGAACCTTCCTGACACCAGTAATCGGTGCCGTGGAAAGGCTCTTTTACAGGGTCTGCGGTATACAGGCTGAAGCAGAGATGGACTGGAAACAGTATGCAGCATCACTGCTTGTCTTCAGCGCTATCGGATTTGCCGTAACGTTTTTGATTCTTGTGCTGCAAGGGTATCTGCCCTTCAACCCCGGAAGGTTCCCGGGATTTTCCTGGGACCTCGCACTCAACACAGCCATCAGCTTTCTGACCAATACCAACTGGCAGGCATACAGCGGGGAATCTGCCGCGAGCTATTTTACGCAGGTGTTCGCCCTGATGGTACATCAGTTTTACTCGGCAGCGGCTGGAATGTCCATAGCCATTGCCCTGATACGCGGGATCATACGAAGGAAATCCGCCACCATAGGCAACTTCTGGGTTGATATGACACGCGGCGTATTGTATATACTCCTGCCTTTGTCCTTTCTCTTTGCGCTTGTACTCGTCTCTCAGGGGGTGATCCAGAATTTTAGTCCGTACAAACAGGTAAGATTACTTGAACCGTATTCTTATGAAAAACCAAAGCTTGATGCAAAGGGCAATCAGATAACAGGTGTACTAGGAAAACCCGCTATGGAAACAGTGACCGTAACACATCAGACCCTGCCCATGGGACCTGTTGCAACACAGGAGGCAATCAAGGAACTTGGGACAAACGGCGGCGGCTTTTTCAATGCAAACTCAGCTCACCCATTCGAAAACCCAACACCGCTTTCCAATGTGCTTGAGATCCTTGCATTGCTGATTATCTCAGCTTCCCTGCCCATTACCTTTGGGAGCATGGCAGGTAAAAAAAGGCAGGGCTGGGCTATTTACGCCGCTATGATGGCTGTCTTTATTATTGCAACCGGTATGATGTACTGGGCCGAGTACACCGGGAATCCCCTTGTCCAGAGGCTTGGGGTACAGGGTGCATACATGGAGGGCAAAGATGTCAGGTTTGGACTTGGCGGCTCTGTCCTTTTTTCCGTGGCAACAACATCCACGTCATGCGGTGCTGTCAACAATATGCATGATTCTCTTACGCCTCTTGGCGGCATGGTACCTTTGACTCTTATGCTGCTCGGCGAAGAGGTGTTCGGCGGCGTGGGGTCCGGACTTTATACCATGCTTGCCTTTGTCATTATCTCGGTGTTCATATCGGGCCTTATGATAGGCAGGATACCGGAGTATCTTGGGAAGAAGATCGAAGCAACAGAGATGTGGATGTCCGTCATTATTGTGCTTACCTCGGGCATTCTCGTTCTGATATTCACGTCCATAGCACTCATAACAAGGGCAGGGGTAAGTGCCATGGGAAACCCCGGGCCTCACGGACTCACCGAGGTGCTGTATGCATTTGCGTCCACGTCAAACAATAACGGGAGCGCATTTGCAGGCTTGAATGCAAACACACTGTTCTATAATTTAACCACATCTATTGCCATGATCATGGGGAGGTTTGGTCCTGCAATCGCCGCACTTGCAATGGCAGGTTCGCTGGCAAAAAAGAAGTACGTACCGCCAAGCCGCGGCACACTTCCGACGGATCAACTGACATTTATACTCTGGCTTGTATCGGTTATCATCATAGTAGGGGCACTTACTTTTTTCCCCGCCCTGTCGCTCGGTCCGATCGTAGAGCACATGATGATGACAGGAGGCAGGTAGCCATGAGCAAAACAGCGAAAAAAAACAAGGGTGTATTTGTCCCTGAACTGATGAAGTCAGCTTTAATAGACTCTTTCAAGAAACTCAATCCCCGTACGCTGTGGAAAAATCCGGTTATGTTCGCCGTGGAGATTGGAAGT
The DNA here is from genome assembly GCA_023382265.1 of Deltaproteobacteria bacterium. Taxonomy (NCBI): domain Bacteria; kingdom Pseudomonadati; phylum Myxococcota; class Myxococcia; species Deltaproteobacteria bacterium. The sequence continues at coordinate 89,196 of JAMCPX010000007.1, forward strand.
ACCATGACAACAGTGGTATTCATGAACACCCTGATTACCGGCAGGGGAGAACCTCCATGGTTCACAGGGCTTGTTTCCCTCTGGCTCTGGCTGACCGTCATATTCTCAAACTTCGCGGAGGCACTGGCAGAAGGCAGGGGAAAAGCGCGAGCAGAAAGCCTGAGGAAGACCCGCACCGAGGTCGTGGCAAAAAAGCTGAAGAAACCAGATCTTCAGGGTGAATACGAGCTTGTGCCATCCGACAAGCTGCATAAGGGTGACCTTATCCTCGTCGAGGCGCACGACATCATCGGCAGTGACGGTGAGGTTGTTGCTGGTGCTGCGCTGGTAAACGAGGCAGCCATTACCGGAGAGTCCGCACCCGTCGTACGCGAATCCGGAGGTGACCGCAGCGCAGTGACCGGCGGTACCGAGGTCATTGCAAACAGTATTGTCGTGCGGGTAACGTCCGACCCCGGAGAAACGTTCATCGACAGAATGATATCCCTCGTTGAAGGCGCCAAACGGCGCAAGACGCCGAATGAGATTGCGCTGGAAGTCCTTCTCATTGCACTGACCACGGTGTTCTTTTTCGTCGTGATTAATTTGAAACCGCTGTCCCTGTACAGCATCCATGCCATGGGCCGCGGCACGCCGGTGACACTCACGGCACTTGTGGCACTGTTTGTGTGCCTGATCCCCACAACAATAGCGGCACTCTTGCCTGCAATAGGTATCGCAGGCATGGACAGGCTTTTCCAGAAAAATGTCATAGCACTATCCGGCAGGGCTATCGAGGCGGCAGGGGACGTTAATGTGCTGCTGCTGGACAAGACGGGCACCATAACACTCGGCAACCGGGAGGCGGTTGCATTCATACCGGTATCCGGCCGTTCGGATAAAGAGCTTGCAGAGGCAGCGCTCATGGCATCGCTTGCGGACGAAACACCGGAAGGAAGAAGCATCACCGTGCTAGCCAAACAGAAGTACGGCCTCAGGGTCATGGAATTGCCTCACAGCGCGGTCACGATCCCGTTCAGTGCGGTTACAAGGATGAGCGGCGTCGACATCGACGGCAACGCTTACCGCAAGGGGGCCGCGGACTCAATCGTGGATTACATCAAGGAAAGCAAGGGTGTTATCCCGGATGATCTTGACCGGCATGTAAAGGACATTGCCCAATCAGGGGGCACACCCCTTGTCGTGAGCAAGGGCATGGATGTCCTCGGGGTAATCCATCTCAAGGACATTCTCAAAGGCGGCATTCAGGAACGTTTCCAGCAGCTCCGGAGCATCGGCATCAGGACAGTTATGATCACGGGTGACAACCAGCTGACGGCCGCTGCAATCGCAGCAGAGGCACGTGTGGACGATTTCCTCGCGCAGGCCAGACCAGAGGACAAGCTGCGGCTTATACGCGAGAACCAGGAACAGGGGTACATGGTGGCAATGACCGGTGACGGGACCAACGATGCGCCCGCACTCGCACAGGCGGACGTCGCGGTCGCGATGAATACTGGGACACAGCCCGCGAGGGAAGCAGCAAACATCATAGACCTTGACAGTAATCCGACCAAGCTCCTGGACATCGTGGAGATAGGCAAGCAGATCCTGATGACTCGCGGAACACTCACGACATTCAGCATCTCCAATGATGTCGCGAAGTACTTCGCCATCATACCAGCCGCCTTTGCGCCGATCTACCCGCAGCTGCAGGTGCTAAACATCATGCACCTTGCCAGCCCTTACAGTGCCATCCTGTCAGCCGTTATCTTCAACGCACTCATCATACCGTTCCTCATACCTCTTGCGTTGAAAGGCACCCGGTACAGGCCCATGCCCGCAGAGAGGCTTTTGCTGTACAACCTGTTCGTGTACGGGCTTGGCGGGCTTATAACACCGTTCATCGGCATTAAGCTGATCGATATGCTGATCCATCTGTTTCTGTAGGAAAGCGAGGTTACTATGATAAAAAAAGAAATTAAAACCGGCATCAAGGTGTTCATAGCCATGACGATCCTGACCGGCGTGATTTATCCGGCGGTGGTTACAGCCCTTGCACAGTTCATTTTTCCGAAACAGGCATCAGGGAGCATCATCTATAAACCCGACGGCACACCGGCAGGTTCTGAACTTATAGGACAGCCGTTCACCGGTCAGGGTTATTTTTGGCCCAGACCGTCGTCAACCCCGGGTTTTCCGTATAACCCCATGGCATCGGGCGGGTCGAACCTTGGACCAACCAATCAAGCCCTTCTCGACAGGATAAGCATACGTGTCCATACCTTGATTGCAGCAGGCATCACATCTCCGGTTCCATCTGATCTGGTCATGGGATCCGGCA